>NZ_JTJP01000029.1:0-1221 GCF_001678575.1 Gallibacterium genomosp. 1 | reverse complement strand
TGTAGTGGTACACTAATTTTGCAGTCCTCAATAGGTGGTAAACTATCACAAAAAGAGGATACTAAGATGAGAAGAACATTTAGCCCGGACTACAAAGTTGCCGCGGTAAAATTAGTCACCGAGCAAGGTTATTCTGTTGCCCAAGCCTGTTCGGAATTAGGGATAGGCGAAACGGCATTACGTCGTTGGATAAAACAAGTCCAAGCAGAAAAACAAGGCTATGTATTGCCCGGAACGAAGCCCTTATCACCGGAACAGCAACGGATACGAGAGCTTGAACAACGCATTAAAATTCTCGAAGAGGATAAAGAAATCTTAAAAAAGGCTACCGCGATTTTTATGTCACTCGAGCGCAACGCTACCAAGCGGTAAAGGCATTAAAATCGTATGGAATAAAACGGGTTTGTGCGCTATTTTCGCTTTCAGAACGAACTTACTATGCCCGGAGAAAGCGGCAGGCGAAGCCCAATAAACATTTAGGATTGGCGGTAAAGATAAAGGCATTATTTGATGAAAGTCGTGGTTCAGCCGGAAAGCGGACGTTAAAAGCGAGATTAAAAAGTAAGGGTATTGAGGTAGGATTAGCCTTGATTCGACAGCTGATGAAACAGCAAGGATTAGTCAGTAAACAGCCGCAAAAACGTTGGCGGACAGGCACGTCAGAGCAAGCGTCCACGTTGTTTAATAATGTGTTAAATCGGCAATTTAGTCCATGCGCTGACACAACGGTGTTATGCGGTGATACCACCTATTTGAAGGTACAGGGGGAATGGCATTATTTAGCAATCGTGATGAACCTGGCGCAACGTCAAGTGGTTGGTTGGCGATTGCAGAAACAGCATAATTCAAGGTTAGTCGTGGAAGCATTAAATCATGCCATGCTGACAACGGAAAGAACGAGGAAGATGTTGTTTCACTCAGACCAAGGCAGTATTTATGGGAGTGCGTCATTTATACGATGTGTGAAACAGCATGGTTTGATACAAAGTATGAGTCGCCGAGGAAATTGTTGGGATAATGCACCGATGGAACGTTGGTTTAGGAGTTTTAAATATGAATGGATGTTAAGGGGCGGTTATTCTTCATTAGATGAAGCCAAGGAAGACATTAAACATTATGTGTTTTACTATAACAGGGTGAGACCGCATAGCTATAATCAAGGATTACCGCCAGTTTTAGCGAAAAAACCTATTAGGGACTGCTGATTTAGTGGATCACTAC
>NZ_JTJP01000028.1:0-11027 GCF_001678575.1 Gallibacterium genomosp. 1 | reverse complement strand
TTGTCAAAATAGGAAAATAGTAGTAGTAGTAGTAGTAGTAGTAGTAGTAGTAGTAGTAGTAGTAGTAGTAGTAGTAGTAGTAGTAGGTGATGATAGCAAACGTTTGCGTCAGGGCAAATACTATTTTTTTAAAACTTAACCGGTTATTTTATTTACTAATAATCTGTTCTTTATTACTTTTTTTCTAACTTAAAATAATTACCTATTTATAGGTATAAAATAAACTATCGTTACTTTTTAATAGGGAAAAACAATGAGTAAATATGGTTTTTTCTATTAAAGTGCTTTCTATCTAACTTTATTAACAAACAAAGAAACTTATTGTTTTTTAGTCTGTAGTACTGAGGTTATTATTTCCTAATAAGAAACAAACCTTTCACAAACTTGCTATTCATTTCTTATTTTTATAACTCTACAATAAAACACACAAGTAAAGATTAAAAATAAGGAACATATTATGTTATATATCAGAAAAGCAAATGAACGCGGACACGCAAACCACGGTTGGCTCGACTCTTACCATACTTTCTCTTTTGCCGGATATTATGATCCAAATTTTATGGGATTTTCGAATTTACGAGTAATCAACGAAGATCGTGTTGCTTCGGGTCAAGGATTCGGCACTCATCCACATAAAAATATGGAGATTCTTTCTTATGTTTTAGAAGGCACTATCGCTCATAAAGACAGTATGGGTAACGTACAACAACTTCCTGCGGGTGAATTTCAGATTATGTCCGCCGGCACAGGTATCACCCATTCGGAATTTAATCCGAGCGATACAGAAGGATTGCATTTTTATCAAATATGGATTGAACCGAACGAATTAAATATCAAACCTCGTTATGATCAAAAAGCATTTCCTGCTCAAGAAGGGGCAACGCTCATCCTTTCACCAACAGCGGAAAATGGTTCATTCAAGGTGTATCAAGATATGAAGTTATGGCGTTATCAGCTTTCCGCCGACAAGACAGAACAGATTACATTGAACTACAATCGCAACTATTGGTTACAAGTAGTAAAAGGGGATTTAACTATAAACGGTAAAGTCGTTCATACTAGTGACGGCATTGCCATTAGCCAAGAAACATTGCTTGAAATCATCACCAAAACCGATGTCGAGTTTTTGTTGTTTGATTTGGTGTAATTTTAGATAAGAAATGCGGTTTTACCGCATTTCAATAAATAAAACTATATTTCTTTATTTGAAACATCATCTTTTAACCAACCTAACTCTTCTGAAACAGAGTTAGCTGTATTTATCAGTGGTTGTAAAATATGAGAATGACCTAATTGACCTAGTTTTATTGTAGAGAGAGAAATTGATATTGCATATTGAATTTTATTCTGAGCATTAAAAACTGGTGCGGCAATACAGGATATTCCTAGCTCATTTTCCTCTCTATCCATAGAAAAACCGTTTTGACGAATAATCATAAGCTCTTGTTGCATAACGGAAATATTAGTAATCGTGTTATAGGTTAATTGTTCAATAATTTTGTTACTTCTCTCCCAATAGTCAGCCAATTTTATTGATTCATCATATGCCAAAAATAATTTTCCCATTGCTGAACAGTACAACTGCATATACTGACCAATATAAGAACGAGTTCTCATCATACCTGTTGTTGGTTCAAGCTTATAGATCAAAATAACTTGATCACCATCTCGATAAGAGAAATTAACTGTTTCTCCTAATTCTAAATTTAATCGTTCTAAATGAGGTGCAGCAACATTAATTATGTTCATAGAAGATAAAACTTTTTGGCCTAATGCAAGACACTTTGTCGATAAGCGATAACTTCCAGAGGCAAGTGCAGGTTTCACAAATCCAGCAGCCTGTAAACTCTGTAATAAACGATGCGTTGTACTTTTGTTTAATTGAGCTATATCCGCAATACTAGCTAAAGGACAACCATTTGGATAATTACTAAGAATATCAATAAGATGAAGTCCTCTTACCAAACTCTGACTTCCTGCAGTTTTTTCTTCTGTTTTCATACTTTGTTCATACCCTATTATTTCAATATTTTTAACACCATTCCAGTAAGTATATTACTATGACTTTATAAAAATTTTATACATCTTCATCAATATATTAAATGTTAAGCAATGAGATATAGATCACAAAATTAAAATAGATCTTTCTTTCACTGTTGACTAATCTCTTTTCAAGTTTATTATTTGAAATACAATTTTATTATATGAAATTAAAGGTAAAGAAAATGAGAGTGAGTTACCAAGAATTAAAATCTGAATTCAAACGGGTGCTATTATCTAAAGGCGTAAATGAACAAACAGCTGAAGATTGTGCAACTATGTTTGCTGATACTACTCAAGCAGGAGTGTACTCTCACGGAGTCAATCGTTTCCCTCGTTTTATTCAACAATTAGAAAAAGGAGATATTCACCCAGAAGCACAGCCAACAAAAGTTCTCTCTTTAGGTGCCATTGAACAATGGGATGCTCATCAAGCCATAGGTAATTTAACCGCGAAAAAAATGATGGATCGTGCAATGGAAATTGCTGATGAATTTGGGATTGGTGTAGTCGCATTAAAAAATGCTAATCACTGGATGAGAGGTGGTGGTTATGGTTGGCAAGCCGCAGAAAAGGGTTATATCGGAATTTGTTGGACTAACTCTATCGCAGTTATGCCGCCTTGGGGAGCAAAAGAATGTCGAATAGGAACTAACCCTTTAATTATTGCTATCCCAAGTAACCCTATCACTATGGTTGATATGTCTTGCTCTATGTACTCTTATGGGATGCTAGAGGTTAATCGTTTAGCCGGTCGCCAAACTTTCGTTGATGCGGGATTTGATGATGAAGGTAATTTAACACGTGATCCAGCTACTGTTGAAAGAAACCGTCGTTTATTACCTATGGGATTTTGGAAAGGATCCGGCTTATCTATCGTCTTAGATATGATCGCAACTTTATTATCTAATGGGCTTTCCGTTGCTGAAGTAACAGAAGAAAAGGACGATGAATATTGTGTATCTCAAGTATTTATTGCTATTGAAGTTGATCGGCTAATTGACGGTAAAACAAAAGATGAGAAATTAAATCGTATCATTGAATATGTAAAAACAGCTGAAAGGGCAGATCCTAACGTTGCAGTTCGCTTACCTGGACACGAATTTACAACATTATTAGCTGAAAACAAAGCAAACGGCATTCCGGTTGATGATACAGTTTGGCAAAAACTAAAATCCTTATAACAATTCTTATTGTTATGTCGAAACTTTATTAAGGAGGAATATTTATGTTTTTCGGTCACATCCGGCAATTAGAATTATCTTACTATCCAGAAGCAATTCAAAAAGCGCTTCTTTTTCTGAAAAATACTGATTTTAACTCATTAGCTGTTGGTCATTATCCAATTGAAGGAGACAAGATTTTTGCACAAGTTTTGGATCTAACAACTCAGGAAAAAGAATCTATTTTGCCGGAAGCCCATAAATGTTATTTAGATGTCCAATATTTACATAGTGGTCAAGAATTGATTGGGGTTACTGTAGATATTCCTCCTAAAGATATTGCGATTCCCTATAATCCAGATCGCGATATCTTATTCTATAAAAATGTCCCATATGAAACTATGTTGGTTATGAGACCAGGTAACTTTGCTATCTTCTTTCCTCAAGATATTCACCGTCCCGCTTGCATTGATCAGGAAAGTTCTTCTATTAGAAAAATTGTAGTAAAAGTATCAATAGACTTACTTAAGTGAGGTTTTTTATGGATAAATTTAACCTTTTCACTAAAAAGCTATTGGAAATTTGCGTTGCTGTTATGCTAGCTGTTATGTCATTTTTAGTATTTTTAAATGTAGTTCTTCGCTATAGCTTCAACACTAGTCTTACAATGACAGAAGAACTTTCACGTTTTTTATTTATTTGGGTTATTTTTTTAGGTGCAATTCTAGCTTTTGCAGAAAATGCCCATGTTAATGTTTCAGTACTTTCAGACAAATTATCAAAAAAAGGGAAACTAATTCTTTCTCTATGTACAAACGCTCTTATGCTTATTTGTTGTTACCTTATTTTTATCGGTAGTTATCAACAGATGGTTATCAATTGGCATAACTATTCTCCAATATCAAGTATTCCTACAGGTATCAGTTTTTTAGCAAGTACTACCATGAGTTTTGGTATTGGCTTATTAATTATTTCTCGTCTTATTGTTAATATTGCAACTCTTTTTAGGGGAGAAAAAGTATGACAATTTTTATTTTTCTAACTGTTCTCCTTAGCAGCATTTTTCTGGGTATTCCCGTTGCTTTCTCATTAATCGTCTGTGCTATTGCACTTATGATTCATCTTGATGTATTTGATCCACAAATCCTGGCACAAAACCTAGTTAGTGGTGCTGACAGTTTTTCCCTACTTGCTATCCCTTTCTTCGTTTTAGCAGGTGAAATAATGAATGAGGGGGGATTATCAAAACGCATTATTGACCTACCAATGAAACTTGTTGGGCATAAACGTGGAGGGTTAGGTTTTGTAGCTATTATTGCTGCAATGATTATGGCTAGCCTATCCGGTTCTGCCGTTGCTGATACTGCCGCAGTTGCTGCAATGTTAATTCCGATGATGAAAACAACCGGTTATCCAATTCACCGCTCTGCTGGGTTAATAGGAGCCGCTGGCATTATTGCACCAATCATTCCCCCATCAATTCCATTTATTATTTTTGGTGTAACAAGTGGAGTATCTATTACTAAGCTCTTTATGGCAGGTATTTTCCCTGGCGTTTTTATGGGGTTATGTTTAGCTGTACTTTGGGCTTGGCAAGCTAAACGATTAAATTTAATGACTTTTTCTAAAGCCTCCAAACAGGATCTCTGTATATCATTCAAAAATAGTATTTGGGCTTTATTACTTCCTGTAATCATTATAGGTGGTTTTAGATTAGGTATTTTTACTCCTACTGAAGCTGGAGCAGTAGCAGCATTTTATGCATTATTTATATCACTTTTTGTTTATAGAGAGCTTAAAATTTCCCAGCTATATAAAGTTTTGGTTTCATCAGCAAAAACAACGTCTGTTGTAATGTTACTAGTAGCTGCTGCTCAAGTATCCGGTTGGTTAATTACTATCGCTGAACTGCCACAACAGATTACAGAACTTCTCGAGCCTCTTTTAGATTCACCAACTTTACTACTATTTGTTATTATGGCAGCAGTGTTTGTTATCGGTATGGTAATGGATCTTACTCCTACTGTTCTAATTTTAACGCCTGTACTAATGCCGCTTGTTGAAGAAGCTGGTATTGATCCCGTTTATTTTGGGGTCTTATTTATACTCAATACATCTATTGGATTAATTACGCCTCCAATTGGTAATGTATTAAATGTCATTACCGGTGTCTCAAAATTACCGTTTGATCAAGCGGCTAAAGGCATCTTCCCTTATATGTTTATGTTATTGGGCTTGTTAATACTCTTTATTTTCTTCCCAGCGCTCATTTTAGAACCTTTCCATTGGCTACAACCTTAATTTAAGGAGAATCATATGAAAAAACTAACTGCTTTTTTTGCCAGTTTAACTTTAATAGCAGCTACTGTAAGTGTACAAGCAGAAACTACTTTACGTTTTGGTTATGAAGCACCAAGAAGCGATACCCAACATTTAGCTGCAAAAAAATTTAATGAGTTACTTAAAGAAAAAACTAAAGGAGAAATTAAGCTATCACTATTTCCTGACAGCACATTAGGCAATGCCCAAGCTATGATTAGTGGAGTCCGAGGAGGAACAATTGATCTTGAAATGTCAGGATCGCCGAACTTTAGTGGGTTAGTACCTAACCTCAATGTCATTGATATTCCTTTTATTTTCCAAAATAAAGAACATGCTTATCGTGTTTTAGATGGTGAAATCGGACAAGGTCTTTTAAAAGAATTAGAAGATAAAGGATTAAAAGGATTAGCTTTCTGGGAAGTAGGCTTCCGTTCTATGACCAATTCGAAACATCCTATCCATACACCTGAAGATGTAAAAGGATTAAAAATTCGTACTAATCAAAACCCTATGTATGTGAAAGCCTTCCAATTGTTAGGTGCGAATCCAGTTCCAATGCCACTTTCAGAGTTATACACTGCATTAGAAACACGAGCTGTCGATGCCCAGGAACATCCTATCGGTATTGTGTGGTCTGTAAAACTTTATGAAGTACAAAAATATCTTTCATTAACTAATCATGGTTACACACCATTACTAGTGGTAATGAATAAAGCGAAATTCGATGGACTTTCTCCAGAATTACAGCAAGCCATTATTGAAGCAGCTCAAGAAGCAGGTAAATATCAACGTGAACTTAATGCTAAAAAAGAAATTGAAATCCTAGACAAAATGAAGAAGGCAGGCGTTGAAGTTGTAGAACAAGTTGATATGAAACCTTTCAAAAATGTGGTTGAGCAACCTGTTCGCCAATTCTTTATAGAAAAAAATGGTGACTCATTAATTAAAGCAGTTGATGCATTAGCAAATTAATAATGGAGTATAATGGGGGAAGTCTCATCCCCCATTACCCAAAGCGGAGAAAAATAAATGGCATTTTGGTTAGGTATAGATTGTGGTGGAACATTTATTAAAGCGGGAATTTATGATGATTCAGGAAAAGAATATACGACTTTCCGACAGAGCTTAACCGTAATTAGCGAAAATCCTGGTTGGGCTGAACGTGATTTAAATGAATTATGGTCTGCCTGTATTGCGGTCATTAAAGGCGTATTAAATCAAGAAACAATTAACGCCGATGACATTAAAGGTATCGGTATCTCCGCCCAAGGCAAAGGCGTTTTCTTACTAGATAAACAATTACAACCTTTAGGAAAAGGAATCCTATCTTCTGACCAACGTGCATTATCAATTGTTAAACAGTGGCAACAACAGGATATTCCAACAAAATTATATCCACTCACTCGACAAACATTATGGACTGGGCATCCCGTTTCTATTTTACGTTGGCTAAAACAATTTCAACCTGAACGCTATCAAAATATTGGTGCTGTTTTAATGTCTCACGATTATTTGCGTTTTTGTCTTACAGGTAAATTAGGCTGCGAAATTACTAATATTTCAGAATCTAATTTATATAATATGGAAACTGGTCAATACGATATTCAATTAGCTAAATTACTTGGTATTGATGACATCATTTCTTGTTTTCCTCACATCATTAATTCATCTGAAATTGCTGGTTATATTACACCTGAAATCGCAAAAATAACTGGATTATCTGTCGGTACTCCTGTAGTGGGGGGACTATTTGATGTCGTGTCAACTGCCTTATGTTCTGGTATCCAATGTGAATCAGTTAATCAAACGACCACACTTAACATCGTATTGGGAACTTGGACTGTCGTAAGCGGAATTACTGACTATATCGATCAAAGTCAGTCATTCCCATTTGTATATGGACGTTATGCTCAACAAAATCAATTTCTTGTACACGAAGCCAGCCCTACTTCTGCTGCAAATTTAGAATGGTTTACTAAGCAATGGTTAAATCTCGACTATAACAAAATTAATAATATGATTGAGGAATTACCTAAAGCTGAAAGTAGTATTTTATTTGTACCCTTTTTATATGGTTCAAACGCAGGTCTCGGAATACATTCCGGCTTTTATGGCATTCAATCGATTCACTCTCAAGCTCATTTATTACAAGCTATTTATGAAGGTGTCATATTTAGTTTAATGACGCACTTGGAACGAATGCTTCAACGATTTCCACAAACTAAAACGATCAGATTAACAGGCGGACCAGCCCGTTCTCCTGTATGGCGGCAAATGTTAGCCGATATCAGTGGACTACCACTGGAAATTCCTTCTATATCAGAAACTGGATGTCTAGGTGCTGCATTAACTACGATGGTTGGTAGAGGTATTTATCCCGATTTTGCTACTGCACAGAAGAACCTACAACACGAAGTGATTAAGGTACAACCTGATCACAATGTATATGAAAAATACCGTAACAAATATCAAAAATATACAAAATTTGTTCAAGCATTAAAAACTCTTGAAAATTAATTATAAAATAGGTGATTTTATGACAAAACCTTTATTGCAATTAGCTCTTGATTGCCAAGAAATGAATACCGCATTCACCAGTATAGACACAGTAAAAGATCATATTGATATTATTGAAGTAGGAACAATTCTTGCCTTTGCTGAAGGAATGTCCGCACTAAAACAATTAAAACAGAAATATCCGAACCACATTCTTGTTTGTGATATGAAAGCCACTGATGCGGGTGCTGTACTTGCCAAAATGGCTTTTGACGCAGGAGCAAATTGGATTACTGTTTCAGCCGCTGCTCATATTGCCACTATAGCAGCAAGTAAGAAAATTGCTGATCAATATGGTGGCGAAATTCAAATTGAACTTTATGGACATTGGACATTTGAAGATGCAAAACAATGGGTTGATTTAGGAATAAAGCAAGCAATTTATCATCGCCCTCGCGATGCCGAACTTGCTGGAATAGGTTGGACAGCAAATGATTTGGAAAAAATATCTAGTTTATCTAAACTAGGATTACAACTTTCTATCACCGGTGGCATTACTCCAGAATCAATCTCTTTATTTGCCCCTTTTAATGTAAAAGCTTTTATCGCCGGACGAAGTTTAACCGGAAATAATGGTTACCAAATGGCAAAAAACTTCAAAAATGCTATCCAAAATAATTGGTCATCATAATAGATATTAAGGAATTAAATATGAGAACACATAAATTAGGTATTTATGAAAAAGCTTTACCAAAACACCTTAGCTGGCAAGATCGTCTTTCTACCGCTAAAGCTTGTGGCTTTGATTTCGTAGAAATTTCTATTGACGAAACTGATGAACGTCTTTCTAGACTAGATTGGAGCAAACAAGAGAGAATTGAAATTGTCAAAGCAATTATCAACACTGGGATTACAATACCGTCTATGTGCCTTTCAGGGCATAGACGTTTTCCCTTTGGTTCTCATGATGAAAAAACAAGACAAAAAGCTTATGAAATTATGGAAAAAGCTATTCAATTAGCAGTTGATATTGGTATAAGAACAATACAATTAGCTGGTTATGATGTTTATTATGAAGAACAAGATGAAGGTACGATTAAACGCTTCCAACAAGGTTTGGAATGGGCTGTAAAACTGGCAGCAAGCAATCAAGTGACACTTGCGGTCGAAATTATGGATACTAAATTTATGAGTTCTATCAGTCGTTGGAAGTTGTGGGATAACTTAATTCAATCACCATGGTTTACCGTTTATCCCGATATTGGCAATCTATCTGCTTGGAATGATAATATTGAAGAAGAATTACGACTTGGTATCAATAAAATTTCTGCAATCCATCTAAAAGATACTTTTAAAGTAACAAACGATTGCAAAGGTCAATTTAGAGACGTTCCATTCGGTCAAGGTTGTGTTGACTTTGTTAGCACTTTTAAAATCTTAAAAAGTTTAAATTATCGTGGTGCTTTCCTTATTGAGATGTGGACAGAGAAAGCTGAAGAACCGATTTCTGAAATTATTAATGCTAGACGTTGGATAGAAAATAAAATGAAAGAAGGAGAATTTGAATGTTAGAACACTTAAAACAACAAGTTTTTGAAGCAAATTTAGATTTACCAAAATATGGACTTGTCACTTTTACTTGGGGGAACGTTAGTGGCATTGATAGAGAGAATAATCTTGTCGTTATTAAACCCTCAGGCGTAAGCTATGACACTATGACTATCAATGATATGGTGGTCGTTGATTTAATAACAGGCAAAGTTATAGAAGGCAATAAAAAACCATCTTCTGATACTCCAACACATTTAGAATTATATCGACAATTTCCGACTATTGGCGGTATTGTCCATACACATTCACGCCACGCCACTGCTTGGGCTCAAGCAGGTATAGATTTAAAAGCATTAGGAACAACGCATGCAGATTATTTTTATGGTGCAATTCCTTGTACTAGGAAAATGACAGAACAGGAAATTAATGGTGAATATGAGTTAGAAACGGGGAAAGTTATTGTTGAAACATTCCTGAATAGAAAGATCGAAGCCAAAGATATTCCGGCAGTATTAGTACATTCTCACGGACCATTTGCGTGGGGAATAGATCCTCACAATGCCGTTCATAATGCTGTTGTATTAGAAGAAATTGCTTGTATGAATTTATTTACTTATCAACTAAATAGTAAAATTGACTCAATGCAACAAGTGCTATTAGATAAACACTATTTACGTAAACATGGTAAAAATGCCTATTACGGACAGTAAATAGCTATAGATACTTTAATAGAGTCTCTTTTTCTTAAATTTTAAAAGATTAGATATTTTGTTCTATATAGTGTGGATTTTTTGTTCAAAACTGATTAAATTAGCTATTGTTAATTTATTGTTAGAAACACAAGGCGAGGTATGATATGACAGTAACAAAAACTCCACCTAAAGGAAGTAAATTCCTAAGAACTGTTGAATGGCTAGGGAATGCACTGCCCCATCCAGTAACATTATTTGTGATTTTAATTACTTTACTATTAATTGCATCAGCATTAGGAGAATATTTTGGAGTTTCTGCTATAGATCCTCGTCCTGAAGGAGCTAAAGGACGTAATGTTGATGGGGTAATTTATGTAGTTAGCCTATTAAATCAGGAAGGATTAATTAAAATTCTCACCAATTTGGTGAAAAACTTTACCAACTTTGCTCCTCTCGGTACAGTATTAGTTGCAATGCTTGGTGTTGGAATTGCTGAGAAATCAGGGCTAATTTCTGCCGCAATGCGTTTGCTCGTGTTAAAAGCTCCACGAAAACTTACTACATTAGCTGTAGTTTTTGCTGGTATTATGTCGAATATGGCTGCTGAATTAGGCTATTTAGTACTTATTCCGTTAGCTGCAATTATTTTCCATTCTTTAGGGCGACACCCATTAGCAGGCTTAGCCGCTGCATTTGCTGGGGTATCAGGTGGTTATTCTGCCAATTTATTATTGGGTACTATTGATCCATTATTAGCTGGGAT
>NZ_JTJP01000027.1:0-8073 GCF_001678575.1 Gallibacterium genomosp. 1 | reverse complement strand
GATCATAATGATAAATATAATTACCCATATTTATAATAAGTATTTAATTAAATGTGGGAGATTGAAGTGAAACTCAATAAAAAACTTTTTTTCGTCGGTTTAATAGGTGTGATATTAGGTGGTGTAATTTTAGCTGTTACACAATATGTGATGAAACAAACAAGCACAACAGAATTTTGTGTGAGTTGCCATTCTATGGAAATTCCAAAGGAAGAATGGGAGGGCAGTGTACATTTTTCCAACCGTAAAGGTATTAGGGCGGAATGTTCAGATTGTCATATTCCGCAAGATTCCGCATTTCATTATGTGAAAACTAAGGTGATGGCATTAAAAGATGTGTGGAATACCCTTGTGGTCGATAAATTACCAGACCAGGAATCCTATGAAGCACACCGCCTCGCGATGGCTAAATCGGTTTGGGAAGATATGAAAGCTAGTGATTCGGCAACCTGTAAAAGCTGTCATAGTATGGAAGCAATGGAGCTTTCAGAGCAATCAGAAGCAGCACAGAAAATGCATAAAATAGCACAGGAAACCAACCAAACGTGCATTGATTGCCATAAAGGGATAGTACATTTTATGCCTGAGATGGAAATTGATAATCAAGAAGCCAGTGGTGAATTAAGTAAACACGGTGGTGAATTTAGTCCGCAGGATAAAACTTTATATAGCCTTGCGATGAGTAATGCTAATATTGTTGACGGAGGCAGTATTCGCCTAATGCCTTATGCGGAATTAACCGATTGGAAAGCCACGGCTGATCAAGTTTCAGTAACGCTCACAGGCTGGCAACAAGCCGGGGCAGAAAGCATTCTTTATATGGATTTAGGTAAACGCATTATGGTGGCGTTATTGGAAGATGTGCCTCAAGATAAAATGCAGGTATTACGGACCGTTTATGATGAAGTTACCGCTTCAGATTGGAAGGAAGTCCGTTTGCAAATTAATGCACCGAAATCTATTTTAACGGCAAATTTAACCGCACTTAATCAATTTGGTAAAAATCTAAATGAAACCTATTGTAGTGGTTGTCACGCTGCAATTGGAGCAGATCATTACACCGCAAATCAATGGATTGGTGTGGTGAATTCAATGAAAAATCGTACATCAATGTCAGCAGATGATGTCCGCACACTTACGATTTATTTACAACGTAATAGCAAGGATAAAGTGAGCGCATCACATTAACCGTTTCCATTTGGAATATGGCTAAAATTATTTAGCACAGGTTTGACTCCGAGCTTGTGATCCTAAGTCGAAAGATATGGAAGCAATGCCTGCAACTTGATTGCACAATGGTATGGTTAGAAATGATTATGCCACTCGTTTTAGAAAGGTGTCGTAAGTTAAACTCATAGCATTTTATAAGTGCGGTGCAAATTTTTAGAATTTTCCCCAGATATAAAATGCCGTGGAAAGTCATACTGAGGTGAACAATGAAAAAACAAGACAACATTAATGCAAGTCGTCGTGATTTCATTAAACATTCTTCATTAGGTCTTGCTGGAACATCTTTATCAGGTGGGGCAGTAGGATCGTTGGTATCTTCTAAAGCAGTGGCGGCAGAGCAAAGCACGGTGGTTACTGCGGCACACTGGGGGCCTTTAGGCGTGGTTGTGGAAGAGGGGAAAGTGGTGAAGTCAGGCCCTGCGATTCCTGCACCGCTAACCAATGAATTGCAATCTGTGGTTGCCGATCAGCTTTATAGCGAAACCCGTGTTAAATATCCAATGGTGCGTAAGGGCTATTTAGAAGGCAACAAAGATACCACCTTGCGTGGACGTGATGAATGGGTACGCGTATCTTGGGAACAGGCGTTTGATCTTGTGGCAAAAGAGATGAAACGGGTGAGAGATAGCTACGGTGCAACAGGGATTTATGCTGGATCTTATGGTTGGTATAGCTCAGGCTCACTACACGCAGCACGCACCTTGCTACATCGTTACCTTAATGTAACGGGTGGTTTTGTTGGCTCAAAAGGGGATTATTCAACTGGGGCAGCACAAGTGATTATGCCGCACATTTTAGGCACAATTGAAGTTTATGAGCAACAAACCAGCTGGGAAACCATTTTAGAAAGTTCTGAGATTGTGGTGTTATGGTCGGCAAATCCACTCACAACCTTACGCATTGCGTGGACATCTACGGATCAAGAAGGCTTAGCCTATTTCAAAAAATTAAAAGAGAGCGGCAAACGCATTATTTGCATTGATCCTGTGCGTAGCGAAAGTTGCGAATTTTTAGGCGCAGACTGGATCCCGATTAATACGGCAACTGACGTGCCACTAATGCTAGGGATTGCACATACCTTGGTGACTGAAGACAAGCACGACAAAACCTTCTTGAAAAAATACACTTCAGGCTATGATAAATTTGAAGAATATTTATTAGGCAAAACAGATGGGCAGCCAAAAGATGCCACCTGGGCGAGTAAATTAACTGGCGTACCAGTGGAGATGATTAAACAACTTGCCAATGATTTTGTGACTAAACGCACAATGTTAATGGGCGGTTGGGGAATGCAACGTCAACGCCATGGTGAGCAAAGCCACTGGATGATGGTAACGCTAGCTTCTATGCTCGGGCAAATTGGTTTACCAGGCGGTGGTTTCGGCTTTAGTTATCACTATGCCAATGGTGGCGTACCAACCGCAACAGGCGGAATTTTAGGTTCGATCACCGCAAATCCAGCCGTACAAGCAGGGGAAAAAACGTGGCTTGATGAAACCTCAAAAATGGCATTTCCTGTGGCACGGGTTGCAGATGCTTTACTTAACCCCGGCAAAACGATTCAATATAATGGCACGGAAATTACCTATCCTGATATTAAATTAGTTTATTGGGCAGGTGGTAATCCATTTGTGCATCATCAAGATACCAATACCTTAGTGAAAGCCTTCCATAAGCCAGATACCTTTATTGTGAATGAAGTAAACTGGACGCCAACGGCACGAATGGCTGATATTGTATTGCCTGTAACCACCAGTTATGAGCGTAACGACTTAACAATGTCGGGCGATTATTCAATGATGAATATCTACCCAATGAAACAAGTTGTGCCACCGCAATTTGAAGCAAAAAGTGATTATGACATCTTCACCGAATTAGCGAAGCGTGCTGGTGTGGAAGAACAATTCACCGAAAATAAATCAGAAATGGATTGGCTCAAAGGTTTCTACCAAACCGCATTTGATGCCGCACGCAAAAACCGTGTATTGATGCCTAAATTTGAGAAATTCTGGGAAGAAAATAAACCGCTCACTTTTAAAGCTAGTGAGAAAGCGAAAAAATGGGTGCGTTACGAAGAGTTTCGCAATGATCCATTGTTGAATCCATTGGGTACACCATCAGGTAAAATTGAAATTTATTCTGATGTGGTAGCCAAAATGAATTATGACGATTGCAAAGGCTATCCAAGCTGGATGGAACCGGCTGAATTTGCAGGCAACACCGCCGCAGAAGCACCTTTAGCTTTAGTTACGCCACACCCATATTACCGCTTGCACAGCCAGCTTGCGCATACTTCATTACGTCAAAAATATGCCGTGAATGATCGTGAACCAGTGTTGATCCACAAAGATGATGCGGCAACGCGTGGTATTGTTGATGGTGATATTGTGCGAATTTTCAATTCACGTGGACAAGTGCTTGCTGGGGCAGTGGTTACTGATGGAATTATCAAAGGCACAGTAGCCTTGCACGAAGGGGCTTGGTACGATCCAGCAGACCTTGGACAATCTGATAAACCATTATGTAAAAACGGTTGTCCGAATGTGCTAACTCGTGATGAAGGTACGTCAAAACTCGCTCAGGGTAACTCGCCAAATACTTGTATTGTTCAGGTAGAAAAATTCATCGGTGAAGCCCCTGCGGTTACGGTGTTTCAACAGCCTAAAATGGTTGGTTAAGACCTAGAAGTAAATAATCCGCACAAAAATGTGCGGATTATTTATATAGATATTAGGAGAATATATGCTCAAAATAACTCATTTGGATCATTTGGTATTAACTGTTAAAGATATTGATATCTCAGTGGCGTTTTATCAAAAATTGGGAATGAAAAAGCAGATATTTTTAGGAGGAAGGGTAGCGTTACAATTTGGACAACAAAAAATTAATTTACATCAATTAGGAAAAGAATTTGAGCCAAAGGCTAAGCACGTGCAAGCTGGAAGTGCGGATCTTTGTTTTATTGTGTCTGAACCGTTAGAACAAGTGCTGAGTTATTTAAAAGAGCAGAATTTAAGCATCGAAGCTGGTATTGTGGAGCGTACAGGTGCGGTTGGAAAAATTCATTCTGTTTATTTGCGTGATCCTGATGGTAATTTAATTGAGTTGTCAAATTATCAAGAGAATATAGAGAAATAATGCCTACGGAAAGTAGGCATTTTGAGATTATTCGCTAACTTCTTTAATCTTCAATGGTGGATGTGTGATACGAGTTACTAGTAACTGGTCTATTTTATAGTGGTCAATATCGACAACTTCAAATTTAAATCCTTCAAATTCGACTGCATCCGCCGGACGAGGAATTTTTCTTAAACGATACATCATAAATCCAGCAATGGTTTCGTAATTTTCCCATTCAGGAAAATCGATATTAATGGATAAAGCGTGTTTTACATTCTCAATTGGCGTTGATCCTTCAATTAACCACGAGTTTTCATCACGTTTAATGATTTGTTGATCCTGCTCAATAGGAGCAACCCAGTCTCCCATTACCGTCATCATAATATCGGATAATGTAATAACGCCAACCACTAATGCATATTCGTTCATTACGACGGCAAATTTCTCTTTAGTTGCACGGAAACGGTCTAACAATTCCGATAGCGTTAATGTATCCGGAATAATCAAAACATTGCGAATAGTTGATTCATTAAGTTGGATCATTGATTGATTATTTAAAATTTTTACCAAAATATCTTTGGTATCGACATAACCAATGACCTGATCAATATTTTCGTTACAAACCAAAAACTTAGAATATGGATAATCAGCAATTTTTTGGCGAATACTTTGTTCGGATTCTTTTAATGTGAAATAGACCACATTTTCTCGTGTGGTCATACTGGACGGCACGGTACGTTCTTCCAATTCAAACACATTTTCAATGAAGTGATGTTCTTGTTGTTGTAATACCCCTGCTTGCGCACCTGCGTCCACAACCGCTGAAATATCATCAAAAGTAATGTTATCCTCGCGGTTAATATTCATTTTGAAAAGCCGAAAAATAGTATTGGCAATGGCATTGATGATCCAAGTAAAAGGCTTGCAGATCAGAATAAAAAGATTAATTGGATGGATCAATGTTACTGCAATTTTCTCCGGTGCAATCATTGCCATTCGCTTAGGCATTAAATCGGCGAAAATGATAAAGAGAGAAGTTACCAACGAAAATGATAAGGTAAATCCGATAGTTTCCGCCCATTCTCCCTGATAAAACTCTTCAACCAAGCCGACAAAATAGGGGCGAAACGCAGATTCGCCCAAGATCCCGCCTAAAATAGCAACCGCATTTAAGCCGATTTGCGAGGCAGCAAAAAAATCAGCTGAATTTTCTTGTAGAAACAATACTTTATTTGCTCGCTCATCGCCACTTTCCGCAAGCAGTTTTAATTTGATTTTACGCGCACCGGCAATCGAAATTTCTGAAATGGAAAGAAAACTTGAAGCGGCAATTAAAGCAACAATAACAATAAGATTTTGAAAAATAGTCACAAAACACCTATCAACAGTTAAATATTTACTTACCAAAACCACAGCTATTGTACTCGAAAAAGAGAGAGAACGGCTAATTTCACCGATTTTATTTATCGAAATAAGCAAAATATCGTTTAGCAAAGTGGTTATTTTAAGCTGTAAAAGAAATCTACCATATCGGGTAATTGTTTTTACGAGGAGTAAACCTTACCATTTTAGTCAGATATTACCCTTATAACCTCTGAGGAGAGATTTATGACAGCAGCGTCTCAACAAAATTATTTTTCTGATGCGGATGTGCAAAAATGGCGTACGGCAGATTATCACGAAGTGATTTCTTTTGTGGAAAACGGTTATCACCAACGTCATCGTCAACAGTTGCCGGAGTTAATTAAATTGGCGCAAACCGTTGAACAGGTTCACGCCGACAGTCCGAATTGCCCAGCTGGCAGTGCTTCTATTTTAGATAAAATTTATCAAGATCTTGATATGCATATGCGGAAAGAAGAGCAGATTCTGTTCCAAATGATTAAAGCCGGTCAATATGCAATGGCAAGAATGCCGATTCAAGTAATGTTGGCGGAACACGATGAAGCGGAAGAAGATGTGAGAACATTATTAACTTTAACGCGTAATTTAACGCTGCCGGAAGGAGCCTGTGGTACTTGGCAAGCGCTTTACAGCGGTATTGAGAAATTTATTGCCGATCTTCACGAGCATATTTATTTCGAAAATGAGATTTTCTTTCCGAGAGTATGTAGTGAAAAATAAAAAGAAACCTGTTTCTATAAAGAAACAGGTTTTTTATGATTTAGAGTAGATTTTTACGCCGTAGTTCTTTAGTAATTCGGATTGCCGTTTCGGTTTCGCAGCCTGTGTACTCTGCAATTTCACGGTTTGTCCAATTATATTCAGGGAAGTTTTTATTAAGAAAACAGATGCTATCAATAATTCTATCTAAACTTTTTAGATAAGCACTTTTTGCTAGCCTACTCTCAGCATCTCTTAGTTCATTTGCCAGTATTTGAAATAGCATATGGACAGTATGGGGATTTTCTAAAAAAAAGTTATCTAAATCTTGAGGTGTAATCCTAATAATTTCAGATTTTTTTAAGATCCTTGCACTACAGTGGTATGTACCATCGCCAAAGAGCGTTCTAAAACCGAAATAATCGCCTTGTTTATAAATTCTAACTAAGCTTTCTTTGCCGTTCTCTAGCATGTGATATAGACCAACTAACCCTTTTTCAACAAAATAAAATTCGTGTGATGAATCGCCTTGAAGATAAAGTACTGTGCCTTTGGGTACTGTATGTAAAGGAGTACATTGACAACACTTCAAGTCATAAGGAGATAATATTTGATTCATTGTGTGTTCTATGCCTATAGTCATTAATAACGAGTGATGCAGCGCCTTTTATGCCGGCAGAATCAAGTAATTGACAGCGTTTCATTTGGATTTTCTCTAAAGATGCAGATAATGCATAACGAGTTAGATATATTTTTACTTTTTGTATGATCAAATCTGCTGATTTAGAAACGCCTCCAGCTAAAATCACGAGTTCTGGATCAACTGTATTTAACAATACTCCCAATCCATAAGCTAAATATTTGCAGAAATTCTCTATTACTTCAATCGCAATTTCATCATTTTTATTGTAAAAATCAAATATATGGCTGACTTCTAAGTCAGATAAGCGATGATAGAATTGTTCACTCAACAGTCCTACTTTCTTTTCAAGTATCAGTCTTTTAGTTTCTCTAAGAATTCCGGTGGCAGAGGCATAAGTTTCAAGGCACCCGGTTAAACCACAACCACATTTTAATCCTTTTTCATTAACCACAATATGACCAAATTCACCGGCACAACCATGTACGCCAGATAAGAGTTTTTTATCAATAATGATACCGGCGGATAACCCCGTACCAATGGATATGACAATAATATTATTAAAACCTCGACCGCTACCGAATAATAATTCTCCTAAAGCGATATTATTCACGTCTTTTTCGACTTTCACGAATTTTTGAGAAATATCTTCCATTAATTGTTTAGCGTTAAAGTTATCTCCCCAAGAGAAGTTTGAAGCACGCGAGATAATTGCTTGATTTACGACTAAACCGGGAATACCTAAACCTATACCGAGTACTGATGAATCCCCTAATGATTTTTATCAAAATCATTAAGTTAAGGTAGATACACATCTTGTCATATGATCAAATGGTTTCGCCAAAAATCAATAATCAGACAACAAAATGTGCGAACTCGATATTTTACACGACTCTCTTTACCAATTCTGCCCCGAATTACACTTAAAACGACTCAACAGCTTAACGTTGGCTTGCCACGCCTTACTTGACTGTAAAACT
>NZ_JTJP01000026.1:0-155742 GCF_001678575.1 Gallibacterium genomosp. 1 | reverse complement strand
TGATTCTTGGTAATTATTCCAGATCAATGGGTTAAACTAAAAACAAAATTATTAGATATTTATCAACCGGAATGTGACAGTTTACGCTTTTACCATCTAGGTAGTAAATGGCGAAAAAAGTTGAACATCATAGCGCTAAACCAGCATTTGATATTTTCCAAGATACGATTATTTTATGATCGCCAACCTATAGTTCCCACTAAAATAGTGTAAGATTAGCGATTCATTATTATTCTTTAAAAATCAATAAGTTAATAACTTAAAATATCCCATTTTTATTTTATGATATACGCGTTCGCTGCATATATGGCGAAATAGATAACATAAGTCTTTATTTTTGCTGATTTTTTATCATATGGTCGGTCGCCTTATGCGCGACCGTGAATTGAAACATCTGCTCATAGGCTAACCATTTTTGATTTAAGCCAATACTAAGTCATCTTATTTGGCATACATCTCTTTTAAACAATTAAGATCCACTAAAAATGTCTTCATTAATAATTACCTAACACATTCAAAAAATCCGCTACTGTGTGAAATGAACCAAAAATCAACAACAGATCCTCTTTTTGTGCCTTATTTAAAGCAATATCTACACCCTGTAACATTGAATTAACCGCCTGGCTTTCTAATAAATCATTATTTTTTTCTGCCACTAACTGTAGCTTCAGTTGTAATTCAGTGGCACTTTGTCCTCTTTCGCCATCTAAAGGAACACAAATCCACGCGGTAATAAAAGGTAACAATGATGCTAATACACCTGCGGCATCTTTATCCTGCAAAATACCACAAATAGCATAAATATGACGGTAATTTGCTTTCTTCTGTGCTAATTGTGTTGCTAAATAACGTGCTGCGTGTGGATTGTGTCCAACATCCAGAACAATTTGAGGTATATTTTTTCGTTCTACATTAAATCGTTGAGCCAAGTTTTGGTACTGTTCTTGACTTAAAAATTGGAAACGTCCGGCTAATTCAACGCCCTGAAGGCTCTGTTTAACTTGTTGCAAAGTAATCTTGAATGGCAGGAACTTTAATGCTGCCAAAGCAGTTGCGGCATTTTGCAACGGAATATGGCAAAGCGGTAAATGTTGCCACTGCTCCGTTCCTATTTGAAAAGTCCAATTCTGCTCAGTTTGTTGCAACGAAAAATCCTTTTCACGATACAATGTTGGGCAGTGCAATTTTTCTGCCACCTGTTTAATTGACATTGGACAATCCGATTCTCCAACAACTAATGGCGTATTTTCACGACAAATTCCCGCTTTTTCAAAACCAATTTGCTCACGGTTATCGCCGAGAAATGCAATATGATCAATATCAATAGAGGTAATAATGGCTAAATCAGTGTCGATAATATTGGTCGCATCCAAACGCCCACCTAAGCCAACCTCAAGAATTATCACGTCCAAATCTGATTGTTGAAACAATAATAGAGCAGCTAAGGTACTGAACTCAAAATAGGTCAAAGATTGATTTCTTTGCTGTTCAATAATTGAAAAAGCCCAACTGTGCATCTGATCCGACAACTCCGCCCCTTGAATGCGAACTCGTTCGTTATAGCGCAAAATATGTGGTGAAGAATAAATGCCGACACGATAACCTGCATTGAGTAAAAGTGATTCCAGCAATCGGCAAGTTGTACCTTTACCATTTGTGCCGGCAACTGTAATCACAAATGCCGAAGGATTTAATAAATTCAATCGTTGTGCAACAGATTTGACTCTCTCCAATCCCATATCAATATTTTTACTGTGCAAACGTTCCAAATATGCCAACCACGTATCAAGTGGTGAATTCTGATCTAATTTTTGCTGCATCATTATCTTATCCTTAGTTTGTGCTTGCGTATCATAGTGAATATTGCCTAAAATCGCCAGCAATCTTACTTTTTTTGCAAGGAATAATTATGTTGTCACTATTTATTGCCATTTTCTGTAGCGTTGCTGTGAGTGTTTTTCTCAAAATAGCACGTTCACAACAGATCGTTATTTCACAAGCCATTGCGTGCAATTATATTATGGCAAGCCTCTTAACTTATTTTATTTTAAGGCCGGATTTTCAAGGGTTATCATTCAGTGATGCTTTGCGGCAAAATGAACACAGCTGGATCTTTCTCTTACTTGGTTTGTTATTGCCCTCTATTTTCTTGGTGATGGCGAAAGCGATAGAACATAACGGCATCGCTCGCGCTGATGCAGCGCAACGTTTATCGCTCTTTTTACCGATCCTCGCCGCGTTTTTACTTTTTGGCGAGCCACTTACTTCACAGAAAGCCATCGCTATTCTATTAGCATTCTTAGCCTTATTTGCTTTGATTTTCAAACATAAAGCGGATGACTCTTCTGGCGGAATAGTGGGTTTTGCGCTATTGCTGTTAGTATGGTTTGGTTACGGCGTGATTGATATTTTATTTAAACAGATTGCTAAATTCGGTGTCGTTTTTCCATTTGCGCTTTTCACCTCATTTATCGTTGCTGGTTGCTTTATTTTTGCTTATTTAATTTTCGCCAAAATACGTTGGCAAGCGAAAAGTATGCTTGCCGGTTTACTGCTTGGCGTACTGAATTTTCTAAACATTCTCTTTTATATCAAAGCACATCAACAACTTAGCCAAAATCCTTCGTTGGTTTTTGCCGGAATGAATATTGGAGTAATCATTTTAGGCGCACTAATCGGGCTATTTGTATTTAAAGAAAAACTGAATAAAATCAATTTTATTGGTATTGGGTTAGGCATTATTTCTATTATTCTATTGCTTAATTTTAAATAGCATCAAAACAATTTCGCCTGTTTATTTAAATTCAGACAGGCGAAATTTATTTATAGTTGCTGATATAGGCGCAAAGCATAAGCATCCGACATTCCAGCAATATAATCACAAATAATTCGTTTACGATGTGTTTCTTCCGCTTGTTGCCAGCGCTTTACCGTGTTTGGCGGCAATAATCTCACTGGATCGGTAATAAAAATTTGGAACATCTCTGTCAATATACGTTGTCCTCGATACTCTATTCGTTGTGTTTTCACCTCGTGAATCACAAATTGGCTGACGAACTGTTTAAATAGGTTCAATACTTCAATTATTTCGAGTGGTAATTCTGCATTAAAACGCAGTAAAGGCTCATGAAATTGTTCATTTTCACGCCAGCGAATATGAGTAATAAAATAATTGACCAATGAACCTATCGCATTTTTACGCAAATAATGTTGATCGGAAAATAGTGCATCAGTTAAGTCGACAATATTACCTCTGATCCAATCCGCTCGACACTGCTGCAACTGTTGCAATGTTGACTGCCACTGCTCTCGATGAACCAAGCCAACCACAATCGCATCTTCAAAATCGTGTACCGCATAGGCAATATCATCTGCCAACTCCATAATGCTACAATCTAATGATTTATAAAGACTTTTTAACGTTTGTTCTGCTGAAATACGTTGAGGAAGTGAGGTAAACAGCTCATAATCTTCGGAAGAAAGTGGCGATAATACCCAGTTAAATACACTTAAATCATCACGAAAAATTCCTTTACCCGGTCGCCAATTTTCCATTTTAACATAGCGAGGATCTTCACTACGTGGCAAATCTAGCTGTTGATATTGTGGGGATACCTGATCCAGAATGACAGGATATTTCAAAATTCCAAGTAAAGTACGGCGAGTTAAATTCATTCCCCATTGTGGCGTATAAGGCTCCAATTTAGTTAAAATCCGAAACGACTGCCCGTTTCCTTCAAAACCACCGCAATCGCTCATCATATAATTCAGCGCGACTTCACCACCGTGACCAAAAGGCGGATGACCAATATCGTGAGCCAAACAAAGCGTTTCAATTAAACTATTTGCAGGCAGCAATTTTTTAATCAATGACGGCTTGATTTGCTCAACATAATCATTGCCTTTCTGTTGACGTAAATGAATAAAAGCATCTTCCAATTTTAGTTGTGAAGTCAAACTGCCACCGATTTGAGCAACCTCTAACGAGTGCGTTAAACGTGTGCGATAAAAATCATTTTCACCAATAGAATGAATCTGTTTTTTCGCTTGTAAACAGCGAAATGCGGCAGAATGCAGGATTCGTCCACGATCGCGTTGATAGGGTGAACGGTGATCGTGTTCTCTGCGAGGATCATTTTGTTGCCTTTCCGTCCAACATTTTGCAATTTCAAACATCATCTCCTGCTCCTATTTAATTGATCGGATACTCCCCTATCTCAACCGGAATATTATAAAGTTTATTTTTCCGCAACACTTGTACGGTAACTACAGCGCCGGGTTTCATATTTCCAACCATATTGACCATTTGTGAAGGTGATTGCACTTCCGTATTGCCAAATTTTACAATGATATCGCCAATTTCAATACCGGCGCGCTGTGCCGGTCCATTCTGACTAAGATTGGTTACTAACACTCCTTTTTGTGAGTTGTCTTCTATCGGCGCACTGGAAAACATTTGACTTTCCACACCGAAGAAACCACGAATAACTCGTCCATCTTGAATAATTTTCTTCATCACAGTATTCGCCAACTTAATCGGTATGGCAAATCCTAAACCTTCTGCAACCACTTCATTTTCCGAACGTCCGATACTTAAAGTATTAATACCTATTAACTCACCTAACGAATTAATTAAGGCACCTCCTGAATTTCCCTGATTGATTGAGGCATCGGTCTGGATAAAGTCCTGTTGTTTAAACTCACTTATAGTATTGCGTCCGGTGGCGCTAATAATGCCTTGAGAAACACTCTGCCCTAAGTTATAGGGATTACCAATAGCTAAAGCAACATCACCGACCTTCACGGCTCGTTCCGGATTTTGTGGAATTGTCGGTAAATCATTGGCATTAATCTTTAATACTGCTAAATCCGTTAACCAATCAGTACCAATAATAGTTGCCTGATAAATCTTACCTGATTGTAGTGCCACAATAATTTGATCAGCGTTTTGAATAACATGTTTATTGGTTAGAATATAACCGTTACTACGCATAATCACACCGGAACCTAAATTATTAACACCGAAATCATTGCGGTTCGAATCTTGTAATGATCTTGTATAAACATTCACTACTGCAGGTGCTGCAATACGAACCGCATCATTATAAGATGCAACTTGTGGACTGAAAAATTTGCTTAAAAAGTGATTGCTACCAGTACCAGATAAGATTAATACTATCAACATTGCCGCTGCTAAACCGATAACAATCGCCTGCAATAATTTTTTAATCATTTTATGCCTTTATATTAATAAGTAGATTGACAATTCAAACAGTATAAATATTGACCCTTAGGATCGGTAAATTGCGTTAGCAATCCTAATTGTTGGTGTATTTGTTTGATTTGAGTAAAATCGACAATACCAATTGAACGCAACAAATCTTGCAGCATACTGCTCTTTTTTTGTCCCAATAATGATAACAATCCTTTACTTTGATCTTCAGAAAGCCATAAAAAACCAATTTGATCATCGGTTAATCCTTTCTCTTTTTCTCTGATTTTTTCTGAAGCTACTGCAATCGCCGTATTAAAATCACCCAACTCATCTACTAACTTATATTTTAATGCATCTTCACCAAGCCAAACACGCCCTTGAGCTATCTTATCCACTTGTGATTTATCCAATTTACGCCCTTTAGCTACTAAACTGATGAATTGATCATAGCCGTGCTCAATCGACATCTGAATAACATCACTGTATTCTTGACTTAATGCCGTAAACGGCGACATTGAAGCTAAAGGTGAAGTCTTCACTCCGTCAGAATGAATACCTAGATTAGCCAAACTTTTCTCTAATGTAACGAATGCAGCAAAAATACCGATTGAACCTGTGATGGTATTTTTATCTGCAATAATATAATCTGCAGTGCTAGCAATCCAATAACCGCCTGATGCTGCCATTCCCCCCATTGAAACAACAACAGGCTTACCAATCTGTTGTAAGTGTTCAACTTCTTCACGAATAACTTCAGATGCAAATGCACTTCCTCCCGGACTATTAATACGTAACACTACTGCTTTTACTGCTGTATTCTCAGCTGCTTGTCGAAGTAAACGAGCAATAGTGTCCCCACCAACATTTTCATCATCGCTCTCACCATCAATAATTGCACCTTCTACACGAAGAACAGCTATATTATTACTAGTAGCATTAGCTGTTTCATAATCCGGTAAACTATATAAATAATTTGAAAAATCAATATATTGATAAGTATTATTTTCTCGATCAGCACCAAACTGTTGTTTTAATGCTGCACTTATCTGATAGCGTGTCGCCACTTCTGTCACCAACTTATTCGTTAATGCATATTGTGTCAAATCACCTTTCAAATTTTTCACTTGTTGCAAAAAGTCATTTGTTGAGGGGAAAATTTGCTCTTGTTTAAGATGACGGTTATTACTCACTGTTGTCTTAATATTATTCCACATTGCATTCAACCATTGGCTTGCATTTTGACGAGCCACTTCCGACATATCATCTCGCAACAAAGGCTCAACTGCGGATTTATAAGTTCCAACTCGAAAAATATGTGGTTGAGCATCAATCTTATCTATCAGCGATTTATAATAGAATTGTTCACTATCTAAGCCAGTTAACTCTACTTGACCTTGACGATGTAAGTAAATTTTATCGGCATAACTGGCTAAGATATATTGTTTTTGTGAATAGTTATCCGACACAGCAATAACCGGCTTACCACTCTGTTTAAACTCATTTAATGCTTCCCCAATAAAAGTTAGAGAAGGAAAATCACCGCCTTTAAAATGATTAAGATCTAGCACAATACCTTTAATACGCTCGTCTTTTTCTGCTTGGGTAATAGCAAAAACCACATCAAATACTGATATTT
This sequence comes from Gallibacterium genomosp. 1, assembly GCF_001678575.1. NCBI lineage: Bacteria > Pseudomonadati > Pseudomonadota > Gammaproteobacteria > Pasteurellales > Pasteurellaceae > Gallibacterium > Gallibacterium genomosp. 1. The sequence goes on along the minus strand of NZ_JTJP01000026.1, from coordinate 148,891 downwards.
TTTCTGATATTACTTGTTTCTGGACATTATTGAGTAATGCTTTTAAGCTACTATTTTGATCGCGATTATCCGCCAAAAAACCATCTAAATTTAAACGTAACGCACCCTGAGGTACTGGTTGTTTTCTTTGCTCTTCCACAAATAAAGTACTACTAAATAACAATATTCCTGCAACAAAAAGAAAAACTAGGTTCATTAATACTCGACGTAAAACATTTAAACAATTCCAAAAAAAACGAAGAATTTTAAACACCATTTATACCTTAATTATTAATTTTTTATAGCAATTAAAATAACATAAAATGCTCATCAATAAACGATCTTTTTCGCAGAACAATCTTGTTGCGTGCTACAATACCTTTTCAAATTCTTTAAGGAGAAGAAACTATGCAAGCATTAGATTTGTTATTAAATAGACATTCCGAAAAAAATTTAGTCGCACCAGCACCAAATAAACAAGAATTGGAAACGTTATTGCAAGCTGCCCGCCACGTTCCCGATCACGGTAAATTAACACCTTATCGTTTTGTTATTATTGAAAATGAAGGTTTACAAAAGTTGGGTAATCTTTTAAAAGAGGCCGCTATTGAATTTGATCTCGGGGAAGAAAGATTAGCAAAAGCAGAGAAATTTCCTCAGCGTGCTCCAATGTTTGTCGCTGTTATCGCAGAAATTAATAAAGAAATCAAAAAAGTTCCTGCTTGGGAGCAAATGTTAAGTGCCGGTTGTGCAACCTACGCCTTTCAACTAGCAGCTAACGCTTTAGGTTATGCCAATGTTTGGGTGACCGGTCCTTGGATTGACGGCACTGCATTAAGAAATGCTTTCGGTTGTCGTCCGCAAGATAAAATTGTGGCGTTGGTGATGGTGGGAACAGCTGAAAACCCAAATAGCCGTCCAACGAAAAAATACAATAAAGATAAAGAAAACTTTGTGTCTTACCTCTAAAAAATTTGGCGGGAAATAAAATCCCGCCATTGTGTTATCCGATAACGTTATTTAATCGTGTTTTCGATGATCATATGCCTGTTGTAACAACTGTCGGCTCTCCTGCATAAACTGTTCTGAATAATCTCCGAACCAATGATGAACCTGTTGAAAGACATTGATAAAACCTTGCTTATCGCCAGTTTCAAAAAACTGTAATGCTTGTTGATAACTTTTTTGCAAGGTTTTAATCACTTCAAGATTTTCTGGTTTATCCATAATAATATCGGCATAAAGCTCCGGATCTTGTGCAAATAATCGCCCAATCATTGCCAATTCTAAACGATAAATAGGTGAAGAAAGTGCCAATAAATTTTTCAACTGCACTGGCTGCCGCGAAAGATGTAATCCATTGGCAAAAGTTGAAAAATGACGTAATGCTTGAATATAAGTCATACTATGATCGTGTTCTTGTGGCGTAACTTGATACAATCTCGCTCCCCAAATATAAAATTGATCTAACAACCATTTATAGCATTCAGGATAACGTCCTTCACAAACAGCTATCACTTGCTTAGCCATACTCTCAATATCCGGACCAAACATAGGATGTAAACCAACTACTGCACCTTGATGAATTTCCATCATTTTTGACACTGGTGCCGTTTTTACAGAAGTTAAATCCGCCAATAACATTTCTGGATGTAAATAAGGTTGTAATTTCTCAATCACTGATTCTGTCGCCGTAATAGGCACAGAAATCAGCACCATATCTGCTCCCTCAATGATTTGTTTTGCTTGTTGCCAATCATCACAATCTAAAATTTCTACATTATAACCAGAATTAATTAAATAACGGGCAAATAACCCACCGAGTTTACCACGCCCACCAATAACTACGATCTTTTTAATATTTGGGTTAGTTGTCTTAAAACCATACTGGTTTTCACTATGGTAAGACTCTCTCATCACACGCCTTAACACATCTTCAATTAAATCAGGAGAGAGTCCCATTTTTTCCGCTTCCTGACGACGTTCTAATAACATCGCAGCTTCACGTTCCGGTACATAAATCGGCAAACCGTGCTGATGTTTCACTCTACCTACTTCAGTTACTAGTTGTAACCTTTTGACGAGCAATGCCAACAAGGCCTGATCAGTTTCATCAATTTGCTTACGTAACTCTTGTAATACTTCCACACACTCTCTCCACAATAAATTAACGATCCAATTTAGCTAAAGTATCGTGTATTTTACGCAATAGTGTTTCTGTTGTCTGCCAATCAATGCAAGCGTCGGTAATAGATACACCATATTTCATCTCTTCTCTTGGTTGTTCTGCACTTTGATTTCCAGCATTTAAGTTACTTTCTAACATAATTCCAGTAATAGAACGGTTTCCATCTACAATTTGTTGCAACACATCTTCCGCAACAATTGGCTGGCGACGATAATCTTTATTGGAGTTGCCGTGGCTACAATCTACCATAATTGACGCTTCCAAGCCTGATTTTTCCAACTCTTCTTCACTCTGTTTCACAAATTCTGCCTGATAATTCGTTTTTTTGCCACCACGTAAAATAATATGCCCATCTGGATTGCCACTAGTATGTAACAAATTTACTTGACCTTGCTGATTAATACCGATAAAACTGTGTTCTTGAGAAGCCGCTTTAAGCGCATTAATAGCTGTTGCTAAATTACCATCAGTACCATTTTTAAAACCAACAGCCATCGAAAGACCAGATGCTAATTCACGGTGAGTTTGTGATTCTGTAGTTCTTGCTCCGATTGCTGACCAACTAAAAAGATCTGCTAAATATTGCGGCGTTATCGGATCTAACGCTTCTGTCGCTAAAGGCAACCCCATATGCCCCAAATCCAGTAATAATTTTCTGGCTAAATGCAACCCCTTTTCGACATCAAACGTTCCGTCCAAATTTGGATCATTAATCAACCCTTTCCACCCCACTGTTGTACGTGGTTTTTCAAAATAAACACGCATCACAATATATAATTGATCTTTCAATTCCTCCGACAATATTTGCAATTTTTTTGCATATTCAATTGCAGCAGGGATATCGTGAATAGAACAAGGTCCACAAACCACTAATAAACGTTTATCTCGGCGATGTACAATATCAGCAATTTCTTTCCGAAAACGTTCAATTTTTTGACGTAATGGTTGTTCCAAAGGAAGTTTCGCCTTCAACTCATCTGGCGTAATTAATATTCTTTCATCCACAATATGAACATTGTGAATACTATCTTTTTTCATCTTAAATTATCCTGTAAATTTTTTATTACAAATAATGTAACGATAAAATTACACCTCTTTTTGATAATAAACAAGTACTATTTCAATAACTTTTTCATTTTTTATCTCTATCGCTCATTTTTTTGCCAATCAACTCTTAGTAATGGAAAAAGACTTGCACAACCCAAGCCAATCTTATAATATGCAGCCCGTTAATTTTGGCAAAATGCTCAAATAAAAAAGTTTAACTAAAGCGTGTGATTATACAATGTATCAAATCTTATTAATCATTTATCCTATAGTCGCCATTGCATTAATAGCTTTTATCCTTGTACAACAAGGTAAAGGTGCGGATATGGGAGCATCATTCGGGGCTGGTGCGTCTGGAACTGTATTTGGTGCAAGTGGTGCAGGTAATTTTTTAACTCGCACAACAACAATTTTAGCAATTATATTTTTTGCAATTAGTTTATTACTTGGTAATTTAACTGCACATTCAAGCAAACCAAAAGGTAATTTTGATGATCTTTCAGGCGTTGCTCAACAGATTAAAAAAGAAGAAGCTGTTAAACCTGTAACTGAATTACCTGCAAAACCTGATGTAAATCAGGATATTCCAAAATAAGAATTTCGCTCTGGTGGTGGAATTGGTAGACACGCTATCTTGAGGGGGTAGTGTCTGTAGGACGTGCGAGTTCAAGTCTCGCCCAGAGCACCACGACACCAAAACGGTAGGCTTTATGCCTACCGTTTTTTATTTGTTATTAGCCGTTATTTCCTGTTATTTCAACAACTTATCAATAAAAATCTAAATAAATAAATATCCTGTATTGCGTTTTTTACGTTATCTGTTGTTGAATAACGTGATTAAATCACGCATAAATCACGCACATTTTACGCATAAGTTACTATTAAAAAAAGGTTGTTGATATGGGTTCTATTAGAAAAAATGGTGTTAAGTGGCGCGCCGAGATTTTTAAATTAGGTGTTAGAAAATCAAAATCATTTAAAACTAAGGCAGAAGCTAACGTTTGGGTTGTTGATGAAGAACGAAAACTAGAAAATTATAAAAACGGTATACCAGAGGATATTTTATTTTCAGCTTTAATCAAAAAGTATCAAGAAGAGGTGACGAGGAAAAAAAGAGGTGCTATCTGAACGAATTAGGTTAAATAGACTATTAAAACATCCTATTACTAATTTATATATCAAGGATTAGGCAAGATTTTGAGAATTGGCGACGACTAAAAGCTTATATCTTCCTGGTGATTACAGCTTCAAACCAAAATCTATCATCTTGAGTTAATACTGTGGATCTAATATTCGGACATCTTTTCCTTTTATGTTGATACTCTTATTAAATCAAAGGCCTAGTTTTTTGCCTAGGCCTTTGTTAACCATCAGAAAACTAAGTATCAACTACCTAGCTCTTTTTTATAAAATAATATTATAAAATAAAACGGCTTAAATCTTCATTTTCAACAACGTCGCCAAGTGCTGATTTTACATAGTCCTCATCAATAGTTACTTTTTCACCGCTCATATCAGATGCTTCAAAAGAGATTTTATCCATCAAGCGTTCTAATACAGTATGCAAACGTCTTGCTCCAATATTTTCGGTCTTCTCATTTACACGAAATGCGGCTTCTGCAATTGTAGCAATCGCATCTTCAGTAAACTCAATAGTTACACCTTCAGTCTGCATTAATGCTTTATATTGCTCAGTCAAAGATGCATCCGGTTCAGTCAAAATACGCTCAAAATCCTTCGCACTTAAAGCGCCAAGCTCTACACGAATCGGCAAACGACCCTGTAATTCAGGAATTAAATCTGAAGGACGAGAAACTTGAAACGCTCCTGATGCAATAAACAAAATATGATCAGTTTTCACCATACCGTGTTTAGTATTAATAGTTGAACCTTCCACCAACGGCAATAAATCACGCTGAACACCTTCACGCGAAACGTCCGGGCCACTGGTTTCACCGCGTTTACAAATTTTATCGATTTCATCAATAAAAACGATACCGTGTTGTTCAACCGCTTCAATCGCTTTTAATTTCAGCTCTTCCGGATTGATTAATTTAGCCGCTTCATCTTCGATCAACACTTTTAACGCATCTTTAATCTTCATTTTGCGTTTTTGTGTTTGACCGCTGGATAAACTTTGGAACATTGATTGCAACTGGTTGGTCATTTCTTCCATTCCCGGTGGTGCCATAATTTCAACACCAACCGTGCCACCGGCAGCAACATCAATTTCGATTTCCTTATCATCCAACTGACCTTCACGCAATTTTTTACGGAAAATCTGGCGAGTATTGCTGTGCGAATCATTACTTTCAACATTGCCCCACTGATCCTTCGCCGGAGGTAACAAAACATCCAGAATTCGCTCTTCCGCTGCCTCTTCTGCACGATAGCGATTTTTATTAATCTCAGTCTGACGTACTAATTTCATTGCGACATCAGTCAAATCACGGATAATGGAATCCACCTCTTTACCAACGTAACCTACTTCGGTAAATTTTGTCGCTTCAACTTTAATAAAAGGTGCATTTGCCAATTTTGCCAAACGGCGAGCAATTTCGGTTTTACCAACCCCTGTCGGTCCAATCATCAAAATATTTTTCGGGGTTACTTCGTGACGCAACGGCTCTTGCAGCTGCATACGACGCCAACGATTACGCAACGCAATCGCCACTGCTCGTTTTGCATCCGCTTGGCCAATAATATGTTTATCTAATTCAGAAACTATTTCTCTTGGAGTCATCTCAGACATTTTTTATCCTTTGTTTACGGTAATTCCTCAATAGTAAAATTCGTGTTAGTGAAAACACAAATATCACCGGCAATTTTTAATGATTTCTCAACAATTTCTCTCGCCGATAAATCGGTATTTGCAACCAATGCTCTTGCAGCTGCCATTGCATAGTTGCCACCGGAACCAATCGCCAGAATTTGATCTTCCTCCGGTTGCACCACGTCCCCTAGACCGGTAATAATCAATGACTCTTTGGCATCGGCAACAATCAACATTGCCTCCAACTTACGCAATGCCCGATCCGTACGCCACTCTTTTGCCAGCTCAACGGCACTCTTTAACAAATGCCCTTGATGCATTTCTAATTTACGCTCAAACAATTCAAACAATGTAAACGCATCGGCTGTGCCACCTGCAAACCCGGCAAGCACTTTATCACCATATAAACGGCGCACTTTGCGAGCATTGCCTTTCATTACGGTATTCCCTAGCGAAACCTGTCCATCTCCGCCAACTACTACGTGCCCATTACGGCGAACACTTACGATTGTAGTCATTTTTTCGTTTCCTTTTTTAGTCTATTTAAAAACAATGTTTCCCTATATGGGTGCTGGATAGGAAGTTTCAAGGTAGGTATCATCGAAAGTGATAAATTTTTATCCTAAGTGCAGAATAAAAAGAGAAAAAATCAAAAATGTCTTATTAAGGATAAAACAATGGTGTCTGCATAAATCATAGATTATGCAAACACCATTTTCCATTTTAGTTTCAATAAGTTATTTACTTGGCAAATGATACAATCTGTTTTTATACAAATAACTTCCCCATAAGGCATAGGTTAACGCTTCTTTTTTCATCTGATCTGAAACCTCAGCCGGCTTTAAGCTTTTTTGCGTGGTATCATAAACAAACCCTTGCGGTTGTTTATTTGCTTCCAAAATCACCACTTGATGTTTGTCATTCATTAATGCCATTGATTTATCAAACTGCATTAATGCCCTGTTCGGGCTATATTTAGTCAAATCAAATCCCAACATTGGATATTGTGCATCTATGCCGATTAATGATAACAATGTCGGCGGCATATCTATTTGGCTGACTAAACGATTATCCGCTTTAGCGGCAACACCATCGCCAATAATCAATGCCGGAATATGGAAATGAGCAATCGGCACAAGCACCGCACCCGACACTCGCGAATCGTGATCGGCTATCACCAAAAAGATCGTATCTTTCCAATATTTTGATTGTTTAGCACGTTTGAAAAACTCACCTAATGCAAAATCAGCATATTTTGCTGCATTGTTTCGTGTCGCTTTCGGCTGTTCATAAAGTGAAATTTTATTATCCGGAAATTCAAATGGGTCGTGATTACTTGAACTGAACACTAAACTAAAAAACGGCTTACCTTGTTGCGATAATTTCTCAAACTCCTGATCGGCACGAATAAACAGATCTTCATCGGAAACACCCCAAGTACCTTTAAACATTGGATGAGGATAGTCATTTTCATCAACAATCTCCTCAAAGCCATTGCCATAGAAGAAACTTGCCATATTATCAAAATGTTTTTCACCACCATAAATAAAGGAAGTGTGATAACCGTGACGTTTCAACAAATCAGCGATGGTAAAGAAATTAGTTTGACTATTCGGTAATTTAACCACCGAGCGCGCCGGTGTCGGCGTGAAGCCGGTGATCACTGCCTCAATGCCTCGTACTGAACGCGTACCGGTCGCATATAAATTCTCAAACCACCAACCCTCTTTGCTTAATTGATCCAAATTTGGTGATAGCGGTTTACCATTTAATGCACCGATAAATTGAGCGCCTAAACTCTCTTCCAAGATAATCACTAAATTTTTTGGCTTACCTTGATAGGTCGCTTTATTTTGGCTTAAGAGCGGAATATCACCGTCAATATAGTCGCTTGCCGGGCGCGGATGCAATGCTTTCAGTGTTGATAACATCTCTTCCGGCGGCAAACGTCCATAAACAGCTGCTGCATTTTCCTCATCCCCCATCTGTTGCATAGCAAACAGTACGGAATAACCAGAATTGAGTACTAACGAATTGACCAACGGGTCGGATGAAAACGCCACCATCGATGGATTAATACCACGATGCGCAAAAGTAGAACGCGCACCGATAAAAACAAATGCAGAGGTCAACAATGCCACCAATGGACGGTATTTCCATTTTCCCGCTGTCGCATAACGGGTCACATAACCGGATAATTTCCAATATGCCCAAATCGCCAATAGCGTTACGATCAACGAAATAATCATTGTCGCCAGATGCCCTTTTGCCAACATCGTGAACACCTCTTTCGGATTCACTAAGTATTCAACAAAAAGACGGTTCGGACGAAAATCATAAGTACGGATAAATTCCGGTGTTGCCAACTCCATAAAAAGAATGAATACCGATCCGGCTGTCAATCCAATGCGTAAAATAACTCGCATTACTCTGCCGATCGAGCTGTTATCCAATAATAACGTGGAGAACAGTGCAAACAGACCAAATAACCAACACAGTGACACCACATCCATCCGGATGCCCTGAATTAATAATGGAAACCAACCATTTACCGCATCAACACGTTCTTGCTGCCACAATGCTAATCCGATTCGGCTCAAGGATAAAATTACTAAATTCAGCAAGAAAAAGTAGATCACCGGATAAAGAGAAAATTTTCTAAACATACCACCCTCAGACATAAGTCTCTTTTTATTTCTTAAAATTATTTCTTTAAAGGAATATTACAAAATAAACCTCTAATACCAAACGGTTATTAGAGGTGATTTCAAATAAAGAGTTCAATTTATTCGTCTATTATTTGTGTTGTCAGATAAGGATTATATTGTTTTTCATAACCTATCGTTGTTAATGGTCCGTGCCCGGCAACAACTTGCATATTATTATCTAATGGCCACAATTTACTTTTGATGCTATCGATTAATTCCGAGAAACTGCCGCCTTGGAAATCAGTTCGCCCAATACTCTGTCTGAACAGTACATCACCGGTAAAAGCAATATTTTCAGCCTTATTAATGAACCCGATATGCCCAGGTGTATGCCCTGGCAAATGCAGAACGTCAAATGTTAATTTACCAATCGTGATAACATCACCCTCATTTAACCAACGATCCGGCAACAGTGGCGCACAATAAGGCAAACCGAATTGAGAAGCTTGCTCCGGAAGTGCTTGTAACCAATATTCATCAGATTTCTCCGGACCTAAAATATCAATATTTAAGTCACGTTTTAATTTTGCTGCGGCACCAACGTGATCCAAATGACCGTGCGTTAATAAAATAAACTTTGCAATTAATTTGTTATCTTCTAGAAATTGAAGAATTTTTTCTGCATCTCCACCCGGATCAATAATCGCCGCATTCTTCTCATCATCCCAAACTACTGAACAGTTTTGCTGAAATGCCGTCACCGGAATAATTTGAACATTCATACTCATTTTTTAACTTCTAAACATTATCAACTACCGCGCCACGTTCTGACCGGACCGGTATCAACGTGTACAAAATTACTGCGCGGATAATAACCAACACCGCCGTTTTTTAACGACTGTGCCACTTCACGCACTCTATTTAATGCAACATTATCAATACGAAAATCTATCGCCTGCCCACGCATATGATAACTGTTGCTCGCCACGCCTTTACTGCGACGATGCATTGCCGCATTAGTTGCCGGTGCACGATAACCGCAAATCACTGAAATTTCACAAGAACGTAAGCCTAAACGCGATTGAATTTGGTAAAACTTCATAAATAATTTTGGATCCATATTGTGAACCAAATTACTGCGTCTATCCCGCATTAAATAATTTAATTTTTGTAATTCGGATTTTGCCAATCCTTTATTCGGTGAAAAAGGTGAACTTAATTTTTCACCTGTATTGATATTTTTAAAGTGTAGGATTTTAGGTGCTGCTGTGGATAATGCTGCCAAAGCGGAGTTGGCTACAAATGAGCTTCCTAGGATAATTCCGCCTAACGACAACCATTTACGGCGTGATTGATCAATATTTCCCATTTCCCTTTCCTATCGCTAACTAAAAAACCAGTTTCCTATTTTCAATGTACAAAAATGATTTTATACATCTTCGACTCAAAATAAGTGACTTTGTGGCAACTTTTCTATAGTAAATAGTGAGTCTATAAATAAGAGATTAAAAAAGGCTATTGCATAAAGAATAGCCTTTTGGATTATACTGATTTTTACTGATGATCAAAGCAAATATTGTTGTAATAACGATTTATTTTCTTCGCTTAACGATAATTTTTGATCATAGCCATAAATATCAGCAACAGTATGAACCTTACCTTGAGCATCCGCCCACGCTGTTACATAGTAAAGATAGACCGGATTAGTAGACTGAATCGGCACCGAAGTCGTTTTACGGCTTTTTAGCACTTGTGCTTTTTTATCAACACTCCAACCTGCTTCCGTTAACAATAAAGTCGCTAATTCATCCGATTTATTGACACGAATACATCCGGAACTGATCGCGCGGTTTTTATTATTAAACAGACGATGATTAGGTGTGTCGTGCAGATAAATGGCATCTTTACTCGGCATATTAAATTTAAAATTACCTAATGCACTATCACCACCCGGCGCCTGATGCAAACGATATGGGAAGCGTTTTGCCGTCATATTTTCCCAATCGATAGTGTAAGGGTCGATAGTATTGCCTTTGCTGTCAATGATGGTATAACCGTTACGATAAATATAACTCGGGTCTTTGCGAACCTTCGGAATTAAATCTTCATTAATTAAGCGCACCGGCGCATTCCACGGTGGATTGACCACAATATTGCTCAGTTTACTCATCATTACCGGCGTTTTTCTCGCTTTTTTACCAACAATAACACGTGAACTTAAAATTTCCTCACCGTTACGATAATAATGTAGTTGAAAAGTTGGAATATTCACAAAAATTCCGGTTTCAAAATCCGGAATAAAACGCAAACGCTGTAAATTAATAGCCAATTTCGCTAATACGTTGCTATCCGCTGTTGATTTTGTTAATTCGGACAAAATCGCTTTTTTGGTTTGTGCATAACGATGATTGACTTGATCAAATTTAGCGACAAAGGCTGCCAACTGTTGTTGTGATACCGCATCCAACCACGCATTAATTACCTCATCACTTGGCAACTGTGCACGATAACGATAACTGTCATAAAGCCAATTTTGTGCATTTGAACGCACATTGGAAACATAATTTAAATAATTCAACCAGCTATCACTCACTAAAATATCAGCAGCCAAACTATTTTTCTCTACGTGAGAAAGCCTTTCCAATTGTGCTTTTACATCATTGGAAACATTGGTCAAGCCTAATAACGCATAATCTTGCAAAAATTGATTTTTCGCATTTTCATCTTGCCAAATAGGAGAAAAATCTCTAGCCGCATAAATTTCAGCCAGCTTTTCCGGAAATACCAACTGAACATCCTTCATCACCTCTTTCAACTTCAAAAGCTGTGCCTGTGTTTGATCTTCAGTTACCACTGCAACCGTACTCTCTTCCTGATTATTCTTATTCTCCGTCCCGTTCTCTTCCGCAAACGACGAGGTAATCATCAATGATGAGAGAAACATTGTGGTTAAAACGTGTTTTTTAAGCAACATAATTAACCTCCTGATTAATCCTTAAGTATTGAAATGTTTGAATAATAGTGTACAAACCAACTATAAAATTTTAAATCTATCAAACGCTCTAAATCTAAAAAAGAGGTGGAGAGATAATCCCTCCACCTGCTTTATTCTATAACAAAAAATTACAAAAGATGTAAATTAATTTTGTTTTTGTGGCAACATATCCGATGCCATATGTTCAACTTCTTTTAATACAAAATCCGGTGCTTCATAATCTTTCGGTAAATCATCCAATTTTTTCAATGGTTTCTTACCTTCACGTTTAAATCTTGCATTTAGATCTTTTAAACGTTTTGCATCGTCTTTATCGTTCTCTGCTTTTCTATCCGCCAAATTTAATGAAAGGAATTTACGTTGATTGCGTCGATCTCTAGTTTCAATATCCTGATTCAATACGATAAATTCAGGATCGTTTGCCACTCTGGCTTTATGATTTTCTGACAATTTCTTAATTAAATCAGACAAATCTGCAACACGAGTATATTGTGCTTCAGGAATTTTATCCCACGCCAATGCATTATCCTCTTTACTTTCACCATATTCAGATTCATCAATAAGCTCGGCAATCTTAATATCTGGAGTAACCCCTTTTAATTGAGTGCTTCCACCATTAATACGATAGAACTTCTGAATAGTGTATTGAATTGCGCCTAAAGGTGTCGGATCAGTGTCATAAATAAAGTTTAACGGTCTACTTTGTTGCACAGTCCCTTTACCGAAAGTGTCTTGACCGACAATGATCGCACGCCCGTAATCCTGCATTGCCGCTGAAAAAATTTCTGATGCCGATGCGCTGAAACGGTCAACAATCACAATCATTGGTCCGTTATAAAGCTGTTGCGGATCAACATCATCGTGCACACGGATACGGTTGAAAGCATCACGCACCTGAACCACCGGACCGTCACTAATAAATAAACCGCTTAAGCTGACCACTTCCGGCAAAGAGCCGCCACCATTATTACGAAGATCAATCACTAATGCTTCTGCATTTTTCTGTTTCATCTCTGCCAATAATTTAGTGACATCAACCGTTAAGCCATTATAAAAACTTGGAATAGTAATCACAGCAATATTGTGATTATCCACTTTTTCCATTTTTAATTTGGCTGCACGATCTTCAATACGCACCTTATCACGCACTAAAGTGACAATACGCGTTTTGCCGGTTTTTGCCGATTCCAATTCCAAGCGAACAGTTGTGCCTTTTTTACCTTTAATTTTCTCAACAACATCATCAAGACGCCAACCGACCACATCTTCGATTTCACCTTTCTTGCCTTGTCCGACACCAATGATTTTGTCACCCGCTTTAATTTTTTTACTTCTATCCGCCGGCGCACCCGGTACCAGTGATTTAATAATGGTTTCATCATCTTCCGATTGCAATGTCGCTCCGATTCCCTCTAATGAGAGATTCATATCTTCGTGGAAACTTTTCGCATTGCGCGGTGAAAGATAACTGGTGTGAGGATCCAATTCACGAGCAAAAGAGTTTAAAAACAGTTGCGTAATATCATCCGCCTTGGTCTGTGTTAAGCGTTTAATCGCCAAATTATAACGTTTTGTCAATTTTTTCTTAATTTGTGACCAAGATTTCCCTTGCAAACGCATAGAAATGACATCGTTTTTAACACGCTCTTTCCATAATTTATCCGCCTCTTCTTCTGTTTTCGGGAAAGGCGCTTTACTACGATCAATTTCAATCTGATCGTTTTCTTTTAAATTCGGTTCTTTATCCAACAACGAAAGTGCATAGCTATAGCGTTGATAACGGCGTTGTTGCAACAAATCATACATCGCAAAAGCCGCGGTTAAATCGCCTGCATTCAAATCATCATCAAAATGTTTTGCATATTTTGCCCGCAACTCATCAACATCGGATTGCAAAAATGTGTTATGGCTGTAATCCAAAAAGTCGATATAACGATTAAAAATCTTTTCCGATAATGCATCATCTAAAGAAAACTTCTTGTAATGTGATTGAATCAATCTTGATGTTACACGTTTTGCTTCCAATGAATTTGAATCGGATGGTGCCGGGACAACAATTTTATCTGCGCTGATATCCGGTTTTGCCGCCCACGCCGGCACATTCACAAATAACGTACCGATAACGATACTTAGTGCCAATTTCTTGAACTTCATTACGTTCAATCCTCTTAATTCTTATAAACCCATCAATCAATTTGAACTTGCGTTAGAAACAGAAAGCAGGCGATCACCTGCTTTGTTATTTCTTAACCTTTCGTCTATCACAATTGGAATACACGATCTTCAGTAACGGTTAAGACTAATCCTTGTGCCAATTCGACACGAACATTATCTTTGCCTACCGCAATTACGGTTGCAACCTGTGTTTTTTCACCGACTTTAATCTTGACTTGTTGTGATTCTTGCAAAGAAGCCAAATCCGCCGGCACTAAATTCGGTTTGCGTCTAACAACATTTCTGCGTGGTTTGTTATTCGGTTTACGTGCTGCTCGATTTTCTTTTTGTTGCGGACGATGGCTTGCATTTTTTGCTTTGCTTTCACGCAAACGTTGTTCCGCGTGTTCAATATGTTGTTGCTCCACTTCACCACATTCGTTGCCGTCAAGATCAACACGTTTTGCCCCGGCTTTATAACCGTATAAATAACGCCATCCGGCAGTATATTGACGCAATGCACGACGAATTTGTGTGTTGGAAACGGTATTATCATCTTTTAATCTAGCAATAATATCTTGAAAAATACCGATTTTTAACGGTTTTGCTTCGCCCTGTGTTGAAAAACAGCGCGGAAATTTTTCTGCTAAATAAGCGATCGTTTGGTTATTTTCTTGGAATTTATTTTTTGAAGGTGCAACATTTGCTGCTGGTTGCTGATTCTCTGTTTGATTTTCTGTTTCTAACGACATAGTCCTACTCGTAATACTTGGTTAAATTGTCCTGTTATAGACATTAATTATGATTCATTCTGTCAATCTTTATTATAAAAGATTAACGCCTTGGAAATTCAAATCGATAAGATTATTTACTTGTATATTTTCCCTTTATTTATATACTTGTTCAACAACTTTTATTGGCTTATTTAAACTAATCATCTCATTTATTCAAAAAATTTAATGCAAATTAGACGTTTTTCTCCGCTATCCGCAACAGAACAGGCAATTTGTTGCGATATTTGCGACCACGCCATCTCTTTACCAGCTTTGAATGCAAATCAAAAAGCAAGCTGTCCCCATTGCCATCACGTTGTTAGAGTAGGTGGCTTATGGAGTTTAAAACGTTGCTCAATTTTAGCGCTTTCTATTGCAATTCTGATGCCATTCGCCTTTACATTTCCCCTTTTAAATATCCAACTCCTAGGTGTCCCAGTTTACACCTCAATCTGGAGCGGTGTGTGGAAAATGGCGACTGAAGGTTACCCTTATTCTGCATTTTTAGTGCTATTTTGTGCAATTGTAATGCCGGTTTCTTACATTATTTTGATTTTATCGTTACAACTTTGTCGTATTTTTCACTTACGAGCAAGAATGTTGCTGATGTCGCTAAATTATATCCGTTCTTGGGTGATGCTTGATGTCTATTTAATTTCACTTGCTGTTGCTGCATTTAAAGTACGTGAATATGCCGATATTTCATTTACTCTTTATCTTATTCCTTTCGTTTTAGTCACATTTTTAACCATCTTACTGTTTACCAAAACATCACCGAAACAATTTTGGGATCTTTTTTATCCACCACAATTTCAACATAATCAACACCTTTGTTACTGTAAAACCTGTGGTTTAAGCTTTCCTGAACAAGCAGCCTCCAATCATATCTGTCCACGCTGCCACGCCAATACGGCATTAGATAAAAATTTAGTATTACAACGCACTTGGAGTACCTTAATTGCTGGTGCAATAATGCTCTTACCAGCCAATTTACTACCGATTTCTATTGTTTATATAAATGGTGTGCCAACTGCAGACACGCTAATTTCTGGGGTTATAACTTTTATTAAAATGGGCAATTATAGTATTGCCGCTATCGTTTTTATCGCCAGTATTTTTGTACCTATTTCTAAAATATTGATTATGTTATATCTCTTAAGTTGTATTCACTTCGGTTATAGCAAAAATATTCACTTTCAGATGAAACTATTTGAAATTGTTCATTTTGTTGGGCGTTGGTCTATGTTGGATTTATTTGTACTATCGTTAATGATGTCATTAGTAACAAGAGGACAAATTATCAGCTTTTCAGTTGGCCCTGCCGCTATTTATTTTGGTCTTGCTGTTTTTTTGACAATGATTTCAGCAGAAGTTTTTGATACGCGTTTACTTTGGAAAAATTATGAAGCAAACAAATAACATTCCTACCTCAATGTCAGCTAAGATTTCCGCCATTAAACGGATTTCACCTTTTTGGTTATTGCCGTTTATTGCTTTTTGTGTCGGCATTGTATTATTTTATCAAATCCATCAGGAACAAGGTGAAAAAATAACCATATTTTTTTCTGATGGTTCAGGTCTAATTGCGGAAAAAACACCGATTCGTTATCAAGGATTACAAATTGGTTTAGTCAAAAAGGTAAACTTCACCCAAGATATGAAATCGGTAAAAGTTGAAGCTAATATCTATCCGGAAGCAGTATCGGTATTACGTGAAGATACTAAATTTTGGATTGTTCAACCTAGTGCCTCTTTAGCCGGAGTCTCCGGTTTAGATGCTTTAGTATCAGGAAACTACATCACACTTTCTCCAGGCAAAGGCGAAGAAGCGGATACTTTTGTCGCTGAAGATCGTGGGCCGATTGCTGAATTGAGTGAAGGTGATTTATTAATTCATCTAATTGCAGACGATCTCGGTTCTATCGAATTAGGTTCAAGTATTTTTTTCCGTAAAGTGCCGGTTGGAAAAGTAAACAACTATAGTTTTACTGATGATAAAAAAGTCGCTATCGACATCATTATTTATAAACAATATGCAAAATTTGTGAAAAAAGAGAGCCGTTTCTGGAATATCAGTGGAATAAAAGCAGATGCTAATTGGAATGGTATTTCCGTTAGTATGGATAGCATACAAGCGATTTTACAAGGTGCTATTGCTTTCGATTCACCAGATGAAAGTGATGAGGCACAAGGTGAAACTACATTCCCGCTCTACTCTTCTATCAAAGCAGCAAAACGTGGGCTAAATGTTAATATTACGCTACCAAATGATATTTCCGGTTTAAAAGAGAACGACACCCCAGTCTATTTCCACGATTTACAGGTCGGTGTATTAAGCGAAATCAATTATGGTGATGATGAAGATGTCATCAATAGCACACCAACAATTCAAGCCAAATTGTTGGTTGACCCAAGTATTAAATCCAATCTCAAAAGTGGCTCAAAAATTGTTTTAATGGATCGTCCATCATTGGCGGAAGTTTCTAATTTAAATCAATTCTTACAAGGTAAGTATTTTGAAATTATTGACGGCAACGGCACACCGACCAGCCATTTTGAGGTGATAAAACAGTCTGAATTATTACTACAGCAACCGGGCGCTTTAATTCTTAGTTTAACTTCACCACAAACTTATGGTATAGAAGAAGGGCAACCGATCAGCTATAACGGCATTAAAATCGGTGAAATCGTGTCGCGTCAGGTTGAGATTGACAAAACCACCTTTAAAGCAGTGATTTTGGCGGCTTATCGCCATTTAATTAATGCAGAAACCCTGTTCGTGGCAGCAAGCAATTTCTCATTGGATGTAAGCAGTGATGGCGTACAAATGAATGTGGAATCGCCACGAAAATGGTTACAAGGTGGGATTAACGTATTACTACGTTCTAATAAAACAGGCGGCAAAGCTTTGCGGCAATACCCTTTGTATGCTAATAACAGTAACGCACTTGCAGGCATTACTTCGGATAGTATCAAGCCAACTATCGTACTAACAACAACGGAATTACCAAATATCAGTGAAAATTCACTAGTGCTTTATCGCCGCTTACCTGTCGGTAAAATTTTATCAATCAGACCTAATAAACAATCTTTTGATATTGCTGTTTTCATTAATCAGCAATATCAATATCTGTTCACCAAACAAAGTCGATTTTGGGCAGAAAATGCGATACAGGTCGATATTTCTCTGCAAGGAGTTGATATTAAAGCTGCACCCTTTTCTAGAATTCTTAAAGGAGCAATCAGTTTTGATAATATTGGTCAAAATGGTACTCAAACCATCTTATATCCAAATCAAACAGCGGCTCTCTCAGTCGGGCACGAAATAATGCTATTTGTAGATAATGCAGACAATCTTACTATCGGAATGCCATTACGTTATTTAGGTTTAGAGGTCGGTACTATCCAAAAAATTTCATTGGATGAACAAAAACAGAAAGTGATTGCATTGGCATCCATTCAACGTGATTACTTCAATGCTCTCAGTAAAAAGGGCAGCCATTTCACATTGGTAACACCGCAACTCTCTGCTGGAGGAGTGCAAAATTTAGATGCATTATTGAAACCCTATATCAATGTGAATTTTGGTCAAGGTAAAACACAAACGCAATTCACCCTATCCCGTACTTCTGGCGAAAATAATAAATATCAAAACGGTTTTCCATTAGTATTGGAAACTGAAAATGCCGCTTCGCTGTCCATTGGTGCGCCGGTGTTATACCGTGGCGTTGAAGTAGGGGCTATTAACAATATTAAGCTGAATACTACATCTGATCGTGTCTTTGTCGATATTCAATTAGCGCAACAATATCGTCATTTAGTCCGTCAAAACAGTGAATTTTGGTTAGCTTCAGGTTATTCCTTAGATATTGGTTGGAGCGGTGTTGATTTTCAAACCGGTACCGCACAGCAGTTACTTCGTGGCGGTATCGCCTTCTCCACGCCTTCCGGAAAAATCGTGCAGCCAGTAGCAAAAGCTTATCAACATTTTCTATTGCAAACCAAAAAACCAGCTGAAAGCCAAAATTGGAATCAAGGCAGTGCGCCACAAAATTGATAATGGATGGAAAGGGCTCAAAATGGCGGAGCCCTTTCCAGCTTGATCTCGGCACACAAAGTTCTAACTTGGGCTGCTTTCTTCCGAACCTGACCCGCTGAGCTAGAGTTTGTTGCGAGGAACCGAAAAGGACTCCATTGATAGTCAAAAAGACGGGAGGCATTATGCGATAAGTTGTCGCCAAATGCAAGTTTATCGCCAGCTAAACTGTTCATTCTTTTAGCATTTGCACAACTTTTCTGTTAAATTTTTTTCTTATTGCTCACCTTCAGCAATTTGCTCTAATTCCGCCCAACGATTTAAAGTATCATCCAATGCCTGCTCCTGTTCGGCTAATTGCTGTAATTTACTGCTGGTCACTTCGTTCGGCTGACTAAAGAAATCCGGCTGATTAATTTCCTGTTGCAACTGTTGAATCTGTTGCTCCAACTGCTCCAGCAATTCCGGCATTTTCGCCAATTCCTGTTGTTCTTTGTAAGAGAGCTTCACTTTTCGCACTTTACTGTCACGAAACGTCTGTTTTTTATTCTCTTTTACCAGTTCTTCTCTTTTTGGTTGTTGCTGTTCTTTCTGTGCTAACACATTCGCCTGTTGCTGTTTCGCATCGTGGTAACCGCCAACATATTTATGCAAAATGCCATCACCCTCAAAAATAAAACATTCGGTTACCGTGTTATCAATAAATTGTCGATCGTGACTAACGATAATGACTGTGCCTTGATATTCTGATAACAACTCTTCCAATAACTCTAAGGTTTCCACATCCAAATCATTAGTCGGCTCATCCAGAATCAATAAATTATTTGGTTTTAACAACAATTTTGCCAATAGCAGACGATTTTTTTCACCACCTGATAATGCTTTTACCGGAATCATTGCCCGTTTAGGCGGAAAGAGAAAATCTTGTAAATAACCTAGAACGTGGCGTTTCGCGCCATTAACCTCTACATCCTGCTTACCATCCGCCACGTTATCCATCACACTTTTCTCCGGATCAAGCGTTGAACGATATTGATCAAAATAGGCCACTTCCAATTTTGTTCCTGTATGAATTCGTCCGGATGTAGGTTGTAATTCTCCCAATAGCAGCTTAATCAATGTTGTTTTACCGCATCCATTCGGGCCAATAAGAGCAATTTTATCTCCACGCAAAATTGTCGCTGAAAAATCTTTAATTAAAATTTTATCGGCTAACTGATAATTTAAATTTTCAATTTCAAACACAATTTTTCCGGAACGTATTGCATTATCAACCTGAATATTAGCTTTCCCCATTATATCTCGACGTTGGCGGCGCTCCTCTCGCATTGCTTTCAACGCTCTGACTCGTCCTTCATTACGTGTTCTTCTAGCTTCAATTCCTTTTCGAATCCAAACTTCTTCTTGAGCCAAACGTTTATCAAAAAGCTCGTTTTGCAAAGCCTCAACCCGCAAATTTTCCTCTTTTTGTTGCAAATATTGATCATAATTTCCCGAATAAGAGACCAATTTACCACGATCCAAATCAATAATTCGTGTAGCCATTCTGCGAATAAAAGCTCTATCGTGCGAAATAAAAACAATACTACCTTTAAATTCTAACAATAAATTTTCCAACCAATTGATCGTGTCAACGTCTAAATGGTTGGTTGGTTCATCCAATAACAATAAATCTGGCTCACAAACCAACGCTTTAGCTAAAGCAGCTTTTCGCTGCCATCCCCCAGACAATTCGGCTAATTCAATATCCGGATTTAACCCTAATTTCGCCAAAATTTCTTGAATTCTTGTTTCAAAACGCCAACCATCAAGGTGATCTAGCTGACCTTGCACTTCAGACAAACGGTTCATTGTTTTTTCTTGATAATCTTGTGCAATTTTCAGTGATAATTGATGATATTCTTTCAATAAATCTGCCAACTCCCGCACGCCTTCGGCAACATAATCGAACACTGTGCCTTCAATATGACGTGGTGGATCTTGTTCCAAACGCGCAATAATGCGATCCTTCTCAATAATCAATTGCCCATCATCCATTCCTACTTCTCCGGCAAGAATTTTCAATAAAGTCGATTTTCCTGCACCATTACGCCCCACCAGACAGACTCGTTCCCCTGCCTCAATAGTCATATCAGCATAATCTAATAAAGGATGATCACTAAATGAAAGATATGCATTTGAAAGAGTAAGTATCGCCATAATTTGCCTATAAAATCATACAACTTGAGGGCGCTTATTGTAGCCCACAAAAGCAAATAAAAAAACCACTGTAATCCATTATCAAATCACAGTGGCTCTAACTTATAACAGAAATTATTGTATTGCCTGTTCTAATTCAGAAATCATATTTTCTGTTGCTTTTAATCCGCCAAATGCCAAATACCAATTTGCTGCATTTAAATAAATAATATGATTTTGTTGATAAGCTTTTGTTTTCTTAATTAAATCATTATTCAATACAATTTTTGCATTATCCTTTTTATCAGTAATTGCAGCTGTACGATCCACTACCAATAAATAATCTGGATTTTTTTCAACAATATACTCAAAACCGACACTCATACCGTGGGTAGATGATTTAATATTTTTATCTACCGGTGTAAAACCAAATTTTTGATATACCAAACTATAACGAGAAGTATCACCATAAGCACTAATACGATTTTCATTAACCAATATTAATAAAGCGTTTTTTCCTTTAGTGAATTTATTTAATTCATCCACTTTTTTATTCAATTCTGTAATTTTCTGTTTTACAACTTCCTCTTTATTTACAATTTTTCCTAGAATTTCTAAATTATTGACTAATGATGGGTAATAATTGTTGTAATCATTCTGATAATAAAATACCGGAGCAATCTCTTTAAAACGATCCAACATTTTTTGTTGACGACCGGAAACAATAATTAAATCCGGATTTAATTCATTAATTTTTTCAAATGCTGGTTCAGGCAAAGACCCCACATTCTCAAATTTATCTGATTTAAATGACTCTAAATAAGCCGGTAACGCTGAAGATTTAGGAATACCGACAATACGATCTTCGGCATTTAATTCCCGTAATGTATCCGCTACACCAAAATCTAACACCACAATGCGCTTCGCATCTTGTGGAATAGTCTGCTTACCTATTACCGAATCGACTGTTATATCCTCTGCATAAGCAGAAGTACCAATAAGAAAGCCTAATAAGCCAATAACAAATTTTAATGATTTTTTCATCATTTTCTCCTTAAATATCGATGTTTTAAATTTAACGGAAATAAGTTGCAATTCTTTGCCCATTAATTTGTTGAATTGGAATATGCATATCATAAATATTTGCTAAAACATCTGTTCTCATAATATTATCCACTACTCCCTCAGCAACTAATTTTCCTTGCTGCATCGCAATAATATTATCAGCATAACAAGAAGCAAAATTAATATCGTGAATAACTATTACGACTGTCTTTCCTAATTTTTCTACTAACTGACGTAACACTTGCATAATTTGTACAGAATGTTTCATATCTAGGTTATTAAGTGGCTCATCCAATAAAATATAATCCGTATCCTGAGCTAATGTCATTGCAATATAAGCCCGTTGCCGTTGTCCACCACTTAGTAAATGAATTTGTTTATGTTTCAATTCATTTAAATTCATATAATCAATAGCATGAGCAATTGCATTATGATCTTCTGAATTTAATCTTCCTTTACTATATGGGAAACGACCAAAAGAAACTAATTCTTCAATGGTTAGACGTAATGGAATATGATTACTCTGTTTTAAAATCGCCAGTTGACGTGCAATGTTTTCACTCGACTGTTGTTGTAAAGGAATTCCATTTAAAATTACTTCACCTGTATCCGA
Source organism: Gallibacterium genomosp. 1 (assembly GCF_001678575.1). NCBI lineage: Bacteria > Pseudomonadati > Pseudomonadota > Gammaproteobacteria > Pasteurellales > Pasteurellaceae > Gallibacterium > Gallibacterium genomosp. 1. Next base: position 126,442 of record NZ_JTJP01000026.1, on the reverse strand, counting down.
CATCAATAACCTACTAATAATCGCCAGTAAAGTACTTTTTCCTGCACCGTTCGGACCGATAAATGCCGTTATTTTTCCTTCCGGAATAATCAATGACACATCATTCACTACTTTTTGCTGCCCGAACTGTTTACTAATATTTCTTAATTCTATTGCCATTGTTTATTTGTCCTAAGTAATAAATAAAATAAACTCCACCGATAAAATTAACCAAAATACTCAATGTTGTCTTAAAGGTAAGTAATTGTGCAACAATAAACTGCCCTAATACCAATACAATAATTGCTATTAAAATAGAAGTAGGAATCAACCATCTATGCTGATATTTCGGCATAAATTCAAAGGTAATATTCATAACCAATAAACCTAAAAAGGTAATAGGTCCAACCAATGCTGTTGCCACTGAGATTAATAATGTTACGATAATTAGTAATTGTTTAGTTATTCGTTGATAATTAATACCTAAATTTATAGCTTGATCACGTCCAAGAGATAACACATCTAAAACGCTAAAATAACGAATACTGAAAAGAGAAATAGCTACAATCATTATTGTCGCAATCCATAAAATATTAGTATTAATCCTGTTAAAACTAGCAAAGCCAATATCTTGCGCAATTTGGAATTCATTCGGATCAATCAATACTTCCATAAAAGTCGTCATACTTTGAAACAAAGTACCAAATACTATTCCTACTAATAGTAAGAAAAACATATTTTGCTGTTCTTGTCTAAATAACAATTGATATAAAACTAACGCAAATAACAACATTACTGCACTTGAAAAGAAAAAGAGTCCAATAGAATCAATGGCAAATAGTGTTGCTGATCCTGAAAAAAAGATAATAGCAGTCTGTATAAATAAATATAATGAATCTAAACCCAGCACGCTTGGCGTTAAAATTCTGTTATTAACCAATGCTTGAAACAGCATTGTTGATAATGCTATTGCTATACCAGTAACAATAATAGCTAATAAAGATAAATTTCGATGTGTTAATGCATATTCCCAACGATTTGGTAATTGGTATAGCAAATAAAAAACAGTTACAACAATCGCAACTACAATCAATAATATAATCTTTAAACGGCAAGAGAAAATATTACGCATTACGATACCTTTTAAATAATAAATAGAGGAAAATAGCACTACCGAACACACCAACTACTGCATTAATCGAAATTTCATAAGGATAAATTATAATGCGTCCAAGAATATCGCAAAATAATACAAAAATAGCTCCTAATAATGCAGTGTGAGATAAAGTATTACGTAAGTTATCCCCTAAATATAAGGAAACAATATTAGGGATAATTAAGCCTAAAAAAGGAATAACTCCTACGGTAACAATAACAATTGACGATACAATAGAAACAATAGCCAACCCTAAATAAAGTACCTGTTTATAATTTAATCCTAGATTAGTGGCAAATTCTTCTCCCATTCCAATAATGGAAAAACGTTGTGCATAAATATAAGCAAATAATATTGTTGGTATGCTGATATAAAGCATTTCATATCTTCCACTCATAATCAAAGAAAAATCACCTTGTAACCAAGCAGATAAATTTTGTAATAGGTCTTGTTGATAAGCGATAAAAGCGGTCATAGAACTAATAATATTGCCAAACATAATGCCAACTAACGGTACAAAAATAACATCAGTAAATTTTAGTTTTGACAATAAAGTCATAAATAACAGTGAACCTGCAAATGCAGCAATAATTGCAATAGCCGATTTTAATAACATTGAAGCATCAGGAAAGCAAAGAATAGCTAATAAAACACCTAATCGCGCACAATCCATCGTTCCGGCGGTGGTTGGTGAAACAAAGCGATTACGACTAAGTTGTTGCATAATTAAGCCACAAATACTTAAACCGGCACCGGCAATCAAAATGCTCACTAAACGAGGAATACGGCTGATCAATAAAATTTGCCACTGTTCGGCATCAAATTGTAGTAAACCACTAATAGAGACGGAACTCACACCGATTAATAAAGAAGTAATTGATAATACCGCCAATAATAACAACAGATATCGTCGTTGAATCATCATTTTATACCGATTCTTATAAATGAGAACAATTCTTATTTTTCTAATAAGCGGCAATATTGCCACGATAGCAAATGAATTTCAAGTAAAAAATAACCCTGTTATCCATTGGGAATAACAGGGTTTTCACAAAAAATAAACTATACTGTTTTAATTTATAGCGCACCACATTACGCGTTTCTATAAGAAAAAATTTATAATATCAATTAGTTATATACACTGAATCCATATTTCTCAAACACTTTTGCGGCAGAATCTGTCTGCAAATAACTAAAAAATGCTTTAGCTGCTTCGCTGTCATTACCTCTAATTAACGCTGCCGGATACTCAATTTTCGGATAGCTATCCGCTGGGAAAATAGCCACCACTTTCACTTTGTCACTCTGTTTTGCATCGGTACCATACACCACACCTAAAGGTGCTTCATCTCTTTCCACCAACGCAAGTGCTGCTCGTACATCCTTGCCACGAGCCAATTTAGATTCGATCTTATCCCACAGACCAAGTTTTATTGTCGCCGCTTTCATATATTGCCCTGCCGGGACGTGATCAGGATCACCGACAGAAAGAAAACTATGCTGCAACGCTTGTATCCAATCTCCTTTTGCAATATCAATTTGCTGCAAATGGCTCTCTTGATTAGCGATCATCACTAAATCATTACCGACCAATACACGGTCTGAATCTTTTAGCAACAACCCTTTCTCTTTCAAATAATTCATCCATTTTGTATTAGCAGAGATAAAAATATTTGCCGGCGCTCCCTCTTCAATCTGTTTTGCTAATGTTGACGATGATGCAAAAGAGAAGACAATCTCATCTTTCGGCGAGTTTTGTTTATACTGTTGAGCAATATCCTGCAACGCATTGGTCATTGATGCCGCAGCAAAAACCGTCACCTGTTCCGCATATGCACACATTGTAGCGATGGAAAATAATGAAGTAATTAATAACTTTCTAAACATTACCGTTCTCCTTTTCTTGTGATGAATAAATTTTCTAACTATTGCTACTTAAGTAAAATCTGTATATCTAACAAATAGATATAAACCATTTGTTGCGCAACGAATATTGACGAGAGTTGTTGCTTAACGGGAATATCAATCACCATATCATCAGAAAGACAAACAATCACCGTACTTCCGGCACTATTGGTTTTTATCGTCTGAATCGTTCCTTGCAAACAATATGGAATGCTGCTATTTACTATCGGCTGTGGGCTTAAAACCAGATCACGCTGGCTAATCAAACATTTTACCGAGCAACCAACATCAATTTTCGATATGGTTGGAATCGCTAACGGTTGTTGAGCTAATTCTACACAAACAAGGTTCTCTTTATTCGCTGTCACTGTTGCCGGGAATAGCCACTGTTTTGCTTGTTCTCGTTGCCACTCTCTTAATACGCCACTATTCCAAATAGTTTCAATATCAGAAAACGCCGCCACTTTGCCGTTTTCTAATAACACCACACGATCCGCCAATGTTTTCAATTCATCCAAACTATGCGTAACATAAAGAATTGGAATATCAATTTCTTGCACTAATCGCTGCAAATAGCGCATTAACTCCTGTTTTCTCGGAATATCCAGTGCAGATAAAGGCTCATCCATCAATAATAATTTTGGTTCGGAAAGCAAGGCCCGACCAATAGCAACACGCTGTTTTTCACCTCCTGACAAGGTTATCGGATAACGATTTAAAAGTTGTGATAATCCTAATAACTCTACAATCGCATTAAACTTTTCTTTTGAAAAAGATTTCATACCGTAGGTTAAATTTCCTTTAACGCGATAATGAGGGAATAGACGTGCTTCCTGGAAAACGTAGCCGATATGACGTTGTTCAATGGGCAAGTTAATCTGTTGTGCGGTATCAACTAACCTATTGTTCTGCAAACAAATATATCCCTGATCAATATGACTCAACCCCGCAATCATATTTAACAACGAAGATTTTCCGGCTCCGGAACGCCCGAACAACATTGTGATTCCCTGTGTCGGCAACTGCAGATCAACCTCTATCTGAATATCAGGAAACTGTTTTTTAATCCGTAATTCAAGCATAACGTTGCCCTAATTTTTTGTACATATAATGCGCCAACCATTCTGATAATGCTAATGAGCTCAAGGATAACATTATAGAAAGTAAGCATAGTTTAAAGGCTTGATCCTCTGCTCCCGGTGTTTGAATAAAGGCATACATCGCTAATGGAATGGTTTGTGTTTGCCCAACGATATTAGAAACAAATGTAATTGTTGCACCAAATTCACCTAAAGAACGAGCAAAGCCCAACACCATTCCTGCCAATACACCCGGTAATGCCAATGGCAATGTAATTGTAAAAAATACTCGCTGTGGTGAAGCGCCTAATGTTCTTGCGGTCAATTCTAAATGTGGATCAATATTCTCTAATGAAAGTCGAATTGAACGTACAACCAATGGAAATGCGACTACCGCAGAAGCTAGCACTGCACCTCGCCAACTAAAAGCAAACGATAAACCGAACCATTCAAAAAGATATTGTCCAATAATGCCTTTTCTACCCATCATAACCAACAATAAATAGCCAATCACCACTGGTGGTAATACTAACGGCAAATAGACCAAGCTATTAATAAATGATTTACCCCAAAATTGTTTTCTAGCTAATAACCAAGCAGTAAAAATTGCGAAAGGCAAACTCCATAGAATTGCATTCAATGCCACTTCCAAACTTAACCATAAAGCCTTCACTTGTTGTGGCGTAAACATAAAATAGTTTAACCAATCCATACAGAATTCCCCTTCAACCTATTACTTAGGTTCTTAAACCGACACCACGTTTAATTAATTGATAAACAAAACAATATAAGACTACAATAAACAATGCCAACACACTGAAAGTATAATGCAACGGCACATCACTAATACCCAAAAAACCATAACGAAAACCGTTAATCATATAAACAATAGGATTTAATTTAGATACCAATTGCCAAAATTCCGGTAACAAAGAAATAGAATAAAAAACACCTCCCAAATAAGTTAGCGGCGTTAAAACAAAAGTTGGAATAATAGAGGTATCATCAAATGACCGAGCAAATACTGCATTAATCAAACCACCTAAAGAGAATGTTGCCGTTGTCATCAGCAGAATACAGAGAATAACACCCCAAGAATAGACATCAAAACGAACAAAAAAGAGAGAAACCAAGGTAACTAAAAAACCAACAAAAATCCCTCTTGCCATTCCGCCAGAAATATAGCCTAAAATGATAATATGTGGAGAGGTAGGCGACACCAACAATTCTTCAACGTTACGTGCAAATTTCGTACTATAAAAAGATGAAGCAACATTAGCGAATGAATTGGTGATTGCCGACATCATAATTAAACCCGGAACAATAAATTGCATATAACTTACACCATTCATTTCACCGATTCGCCCACCAATTAATTTTCCGAAAATCACAAAATAAAGCATCATAGTGATTACTGGTGGCACCAAAGTCTGCACCCAAATACGCATAAATCGTTGAATTTCTTTGCGTAAAATCGTTTTATAGGCAACCCAAGATAGTAACGACATTTATATCTCCTCCTATTTTGCTTTATCAGCATCTGATTTATTTAACGCCATACTGACAAACAACTCTTCTAATCGATTTGCCTTATTACGCATACTTAACACTGTGATATCCTGTTTTTCCAGTTCAAAAAAGAGCCTATTTAACCCCTGTTCACGATGCACTTCCACCTCTAAAGTTACAGGATCAATAATTTTAACGGAATAATCGCTTAAATTCACCGCAGAGACGCTATGCGCAAGATCCAAAATGAACGTTTCTGTTTCCAATTTTGATAACAGAGATTTCATCGAGGTATTTACCACTAATCTCCCCTGCTGAATAATACCAATATTCCGGCACAACATTTCCGCTTCTTCCAAATAATGCGTTGTTAAAATAATTGTGGTTCCCTGCTGATTCAGTTCTTGTAAAAATTGCCACATAGTACGGCGTAATTCAATATCCACACCGGCTGTTGGCTCATCCAAAATTAATAAGCGAGGTTTATGCATCAATGCACGAGCAATCATTAAACGGCGCTTCATTCCACCAGACAACTGCATTGATTTTTGATAACGTTTATCCCATAAATCCAATTTTTTTAACCAAATTTCTGACCGTTTTAACGCTTCCTGACGAGGCACACCGTAATAACCGGCCTGATTAGTTAAAATATCAATCACTTTCTCAAAATTATTGAAATTAAATTCTTGAGGTACTATTCCCAGCTGTTTTTTCAACTCACTCTGTTGTGTATCCAAATCATAACCGAATACTTTTACTTGACCACTCGTCTTATTCACTAAAGAACTAATAATACCAATTGTGGTAGATTTTCCTGCCCCGTTATGTCCAAGTAGAGCATAAAAATCTCCCTCTTTTACAGTAAGATCGATACCGTGCAATGCTTTAAAGCCATTGCGATATGATTTTGTTAATTGCTTAATTTCTAATGCAAACATTAATGATCCTTCAATTATTTTCTTATTGCTGATGAAAATGTCATAGGCAGGTAGGATTTTATCGGTATAATGCAAAACGCTCGACAATAATAACATATCTTCAATATTAAGGTGTAACAATGAAGAAAATAGAACAGCTATTTGCCAATAATTTCAAGTGGGCAACAGAGATGAAAGAGCAACACGCAGATTATTTTGCTCAACTTGCTGAACATCAAAAACCAACTTACCTTTGGATTGGCTGCTCCGATAGTCGTGTTCCTGCCGAAAAATTAACAAACTTAGGCCCTGGAGAATTATTTGTGCATCGCAATGTCGGCAATCAAGTTATTCATACTGATCTAAATTGTCTATCTGTGGTGCAATATGCCGTTGATGTGCTTGATATTGAGCATATCATTATTTGTGGTCATACTAATTGTGGTGGCATTCACGCAGCGATCAGTAATCAAGAACTTGGTTTAATTAATAACTGGCTACTACATATTCGCGATATTTGGTTCAAACATAGCCATCTATTAGGAAAATTGTCACCGGAACAACGTGCAGATGTTTTAACCAGAATTAATGTTGCCGAACAGGTGTATAACTTGGGGATGTCCTCTATCGTACGTTCCGCTTGGAATCGTGGCAAAAAACTCTCACTTCACGGTTGGGTTTACGATGTTAGTGACGGTTTTCTCATCGATCAAGGTGTAATCGCTACTAGTCGAGAAACATTGGAGATCACTTACCGCCAAGCTATTGCCAAATTACTCTTAGAATATGTTGATCAACCACAATCAGTACCAGATTCCAAACTCAAATAGAAAATCTTAAATCTTGTCGACATCAAATTCGGCAAGATTAATCTCTAATGGTCGTTGATAAAATTTTGCTAATGCGAGGCGAAGTTTTTCCGCTCTTTTTGGTAGCCCTTTTTCCACATAGTTACAAACTTGTTGATATACGGCTTGCTTAAAAGGTTGTGTATTCCCAGGATTACCATTCAAATTATCAACACTAGCAAAATAACGAAAACCAGCTGCATTAGCTAAAATCCATTCCAAAGCTTGCGGCTTTACCTCTACTTTTTCAAATTCTCTTTGCTGATCTTCGCTACGTCCATCAGGCTCATACCAATAGCCAAAATCTTCCAACTCTCTCCGTGCTTTACCTGCAACCAACCAATGCGCTATTTCGTGTAAACCGCTGCTATAAAATCCGCGTGCAAAACAGATTGCGTGATAAGGTCGTACTTTCGTTGCAGGCAAATAGACAGGTTCATCCCCACCTTTTTCTAATTTTGTATTATATTCTTCATAAAAACAGTGATTAAAAATTGCCATTAAATCTTCTATTTTATGTTCCATTATGCCTTCCCTAAAAAATAATTAATGCCTTAATTACAATAATTAAGGCATTAACCAATCATAATAACTTGACGAATTATTTTAAATTTTGTAACGCTTCAATACGTTTTTCTAATGGTGGATGGCTCATAAATAAACTTGCTAAACCACTTCTTTTACCATTGATAGCAAATGCCGCCAACTGACCGTTAAGCTCTTCCGGTTCGTGAATTGATTGTAAACGACGCAATGCTGCGATCATTTTCTCTTTTCCTACAAGCCGAGCTGATCCGGCATCTGCGTGAAACTCACGATAACGTGAAAACCACATTGCAATAATACTGGCTAAGAAACCAAATACGATTTCTAATACCATTGATACTAGGAAGTAGATACCTGAATTTGAGCTACTTTCTTCATCATTACTACGGCTTTGTGCCGCCACACTGGCAATTAAACGTGAAAGGAAAATGACAAACGTATTCAACACACCTTGCAACAATGTCATTGTTACCATATCACCATTACCGATATGGCTAACTTCGTGAGCCAACACAGCTTCCGCTTCATCTCTTGTCATACTGTTCAATAGACCAGTACTTACTGCAACCAAAGAATTATTTTTACTTGCTCCAGTAGCAAATGCATTTACATCCGCAGAGTGATAAATCGCCACTTCCGGCATTGGTAAACCAAGTTTTTCAGTCTGTTGCTTAACAGTATGAATCAACCAACGTTCTGTTTCATTTTGTGGATTTACAATTACTTCAGCGCCAACAGCACGTTTTGCCATTGTTTTTGATAAAAATAATGAAATTAATGAACCACTGAAACCAAATAATGCAGCAAAAATTAACAACCCTGTCGCTTCTTGGGCTCGAATACCCGTGAGCGTTAGAATAATATTAAACACAAATAAAACAGCCATATTTGTGATTAAAAATAAAGCAATACGCATCATATACGATCTTCTCCTTTTCATAATGCTTCTGTGCAAATTGTGCTTTTATATAGCATTTCTTTATCAATTTTCAAGAGTTTAAAAAATTTTTTTATTCAAAATTAATCCCAAAGACTCATTTGCTGCTGTTGATGTGGTGATGGTAAATGAAGATTCAGACCGATTAAACGCACTTTTCGCCCGTAACTTCGCTGCCAGGCAATCTCTAACAGTTGCTGAAAATTCCAAAATTCACACATCAATCCACTTTTTTCTACTGTTGTAATTTGAAAATCAGAAAATTTTAGCTTTACGCCTAATTTAAAAGATTGTTCTGAAATATTAACAGAGTAACGATGCAAACGTTCTATCAACTGTTGATATAATTTTTCAACTGTCGACAAACTTTGTGATAATTCAGCCAAATCAACTATTAATGTTTCCTCAACTCCAATTGATTTTCGCTCTCTATATGGCTGTACTCTCCTTCCATCATTAGCGTGACTAAATTGCCAAATCCGTTCCCCTATTTTACCTAACTGATCATACAATATATGTCTTGGAAAATGCCGCACATCCTCGCAAGTTATTAGCCCCATTGCAGATAGTTTTTCTGTTACCACCTTCCCCACACCGGGAATTTTAGATAGCGTTAAATTTTTTACAAATTCATCCACTTCACTTGGTGAAATAACAAACATTCCATTCGGTTTATTTTTCTCAGAAGCTATTTTGGCTAAAAATTTTAATGGTGCAACACCGGCTGACGCAGTTAAATGGAGTTCCTTCTCAATATCGTGCCTAATTGCCTGTGCGATCCAAGTTGCCGATCCAGAATAAGCATTAGATGCCGTTACGTCCAAATAAGCTTCATCTAATGAAAGCGGTTCAATAATATCAGTATACCGTTGAAAAATGTGATGTAATTGCCGTGATACCTCTTTATATAGTGGCATATTAACCGGTAACAAAATTAAATCAGGACAACGCCTCAATGCCTGTGCACTGGACATTGCACTATGCAATCCATAACGCCTTGCAATATAGTTACACGTTGCTAAAACGCCACGTTGTTGGGGCAAACCACCAACGGCGACAGGCTGATTAGCTAAAGCTGGATTATCTCGAATTTCTATTGCCGCATAAAAACAATCCATATCAATATGAATAATTTTTTGCACTGTCATTATGTTTTCTTATTAAGTTAATAAATATAAAACATTTTACACAATACTGTATAAAAATACAGTTGTTTACTACTTAACTTCTCTATTTTGAATAAGTAAAAACCAATCACTAGCATTTTATGACTAATAATCAAGCAACTATTCAAAATATGATTTTCATTACTTGACTTACCATTTTGAAATCCGTATTATTCACACCGCTGAAAACAAGCTATCCTGCGGAGGAATGGTCGAGTGGTTGAAGGCACCGGTCTTGAAAACCGGCGAGGATTTACGTCCTCCAAGAGTTCGAATCTCTTTTCCTCCGCCATCTCATTTCTTAAAAAACCATAAGTTTGAAAAATAACTTACGGCTTTTTGTTTTTACTCTTTATGCCAACCTTGCCGCCACTGCTTATTTAATCGTTCTCAATATCAATGACTATCTAAATGAAATGCTATAAAGCCTCTTCGTTTAAATACGGTAAATTTCTAACATTTTCTATGACAAGTCACAAAGGATAGTAAAATATTGAATAAAAATTATGAAGATAATAAAAAGACTAAACACTATTTCAATCTAAAACGCCCTCGACTATAACGTGTCTTCAGTAACGCCGTATTGGCGCTTAATGTTGATTGTGTTGTTATCGCTACCTGCAACGAATGTTGCATAGTATGTGCGTGCGTAATTGCAATCGCTAACGCGTCAGCAGCATCTGCTTGTGGAGATGCGGACAAATGCAAAATTTTGGTGACCATATGTTGCACTTGCTTTTTATCCGCCGAACCAATACCAACAACAGTTTGTTTCACTAATCTGGCAGCATATTCAAATACAGGCAAATTTTGATTTGTTGCAGCTACAATCGCCACACCTCTAGCCTGCCCTAACTTTAATGCTGAATCGGCATTCTTTGCCATAAAAACCTGTTCAATAGATAACATATCAGGTTGAAATTGCGTAATAATTTCCGTTACGCCACTATAAATCCGTTGCAATCGGGTCGGCAGATCATCCACAGCAGTACGAATCACACCGCTGCCTAAATAGGTCAGTTGTTTACCCTGTTGTTTAATCACACCATATCCGGTTAAGCGAGAACCGGGGTCAATACCAAGAATAATTGACATAACAGAAAAAATAAAAAAATAGGGCGAATTCGCCCTATTTTTAAAAGTTAAATTATTCTAAAGTTGCAGCGACTTCATCGCTTATATCACCATTGTGATAAACGTTCTGAACATCATCACAATCTTCCAACATATCAACTAAACGCATTAATTTTGGTGCAGTTTCCACATCCAATTCTGCAGTAGTTGAAGGGATCATTGTTACTTCAGCTTCATCAATTTTGAAACCAGCCTTTTCCAAAGCATCACGAACAGCCCCCAATCCTTCCCAAGCTGTATAAATTTCAAAACTGCCGTCATCTTGAGGCTGAATATCATCCGCACCAGCCTCAATTGCTGCTTCCATTAACGCATCTTCATCCGCCTCATTAATTAAAATTAACCCTTTACGAGTAAATAAATATGCTACCGAACCATCCGTTCCCAAGTTACCGCCAGATTTAGTAAAAGCGTGACGCACCTCAGAAACAGTACGTTTACGATTGTCCGTTAAGCACTCAACGATAATTGCTGTACCACCTGGGCCATAACCTTCGTAAACAATAGATTCCATATTGGTATCATCACCGCCACCAGCACCACGTTGAATTGCACGATTAATAGTATCACGAGTCATATTATTGGATAATGCCTTATCCACTGCTGTACGCAAGCGTGGATTTGCTCCTACGTCCGCACCACCTAATTTAGCTGCAGTAACCAACTCACGAATTAATTTAGTAAAAATTTTACCGCGTTGTGCATCTTGTGCCGCTTTGCGGTGTTTAATATTAGCCCATTTACTATGACCAGCCATGAAAAATCCTCTTTAATTTTCAATAGGTTGATATATTACAAATTTCTCTATCGCTTGCGCGTTATTCCAAGATTTCGTCATCTTAACTGCCTCGTCTGCTTCAACCCAACGATAAGCCAGATGTTCACTTAATATAACATTCTGCTCTTCATTCAACGGCAAAGTAAACCAATATTCATGACAATGCGTTACATTAGGGGCATAACGTTGCCGAAATTGGGCAAAGATTTCAAAATCAACTTCATAATGACAATCGTTTAATTTAAACGGAAGTTTGGAAATATCCAATTGCAACTCTTCGAATACTTCTCGCTGTGCAGCCTGTAATGGAGTTTCTCCCGGTTCCAAACTGCCTGATACCGATTGCCAAAAATCCTGATCGTCTTTACGTTGCAACATCAAGACACGTTTTGTGGTGCGACAATATACCACAACTAAAACCGATTCAGGGTGTTTATATTTCATCATTTATTCAGAAATAGTCGTTTTAGTGGTATTAAATAAATATTCTGGCTTAACAATATCGATTAATCTTGAATATGGAATTAACAATTGGATCTCGCCTTCCGCAAAACTGCCCAACATATAAGGAAAATAATCCAATAATAAGCCGTTATAAGCAAATGCAAAATTATTTGTCGGTTCTGCAATCCACCCACTATCTTCTCTTTCTAAAAGGCGTTTCTCCGCTTTTGCCTGATCCGGTTCAGATTCCGCTACAGAAATATATTCAAGATAAGCATCTCTCAGTAATTCGGAAAATTCTCGTTGTTTACCCGGTAACAAAATATCATCCAAATCTAATAATTTTTTTGTTTTTAAATCAAAATTATAAAAACTTGTACCATAAATACCGTGAGCTCCACCGGTAAAGGCATAGTAATAAGTCACAAACATTGCCAATTGGTTATTTTGTGCAAGAAACCGTGGTTTATATTCTAATGAATATCCTACAGGCATCCCCTCATTACTATCAAACAATCGTTCAACATTTGCTATAAATTCCTTTTTCAATTTATCAACGGGCAATTTATCCCATTGTGCCTGCTTTTCTTCAATTTCTCTATCAGAAAGTGTATAACTATCAAATTTTAATAGTGAACGCGCAGCCTTTTGAAAATAAGGATCAATCCAATCAATATTTGTCTTTAATGTATAAAGATCCATCTGATAACAACGTTCCTTTATACATTTCTCAGCCTGTAAAAATGGCTCAGGCTGTGCAATAACTACTGGAACAACTTCCTTATCAACCGGCAATGAACTTAACGCTTCTGCAGTACTGCTTTCTTTACAAGAAAACAGCGCTAAGCCAGCAATTCCCAACAAGCTCCATTTAATGAGATTCATTATATCTCCTTCGTTTAGTTTTTTGCCTTAACCACTTGGATTGATAATTCCTGCAACGCCGCCGGATTTGCTACACTAGGTGCTTCGGTCATCAAGCAGGCTGCTGCAGTCGTTTTAGGAAATGCAATAACATCACGGATATTTTCCGTACCTGTCAGCAACATTGTCAAGCGGTCAAGACCGAATGCTAAACCAGCGTGCGGAGGTGTGCCATATTTCAATGCATCAAGCAAAAAGCCGAATTTTTCATATTGTTCCTGTTCATCAATACCTAGAATACGGAAAACAGTCTGTTGCATTTTCGGATCAAAAATACGAACGGAACCACCGCCCACTTCGTAGCCATTAATCACCATATCATACGCATTGGCAACTGCATCAACCGGTGATTTTTCCAATTCTTCAGGGGTAACATGTGCTGGTGAAGTGAATGGATGGTGCATTGCTGCCAAACCACCTTCACCATCGTCTTCAAACATTGGAAAATCAATTACCCATAAAGGAGCCCATTGATCTAATTGAGTTAAGCCACAATCACGACCTAATTTTAAACGTAATGCTCCCATTGCATCCGTAACTACTTTGTAAGTATCAGCACCGAAGAAAATAATATCGCCGCTTTGTGCTTGTAAACGTTCAAGTAACGCTGTAACAACTTCTGCGGATAAGAATTTAGCAATCGGACTTTGAATACCATCAATACCGGCATTAACATCATTGACTTTCATCCACGCTAAACCTTTCGCACCATAAATAGTGACAAACTGGGTATACTCATCGATTTGTTTACGAGTAATATGTGAACCATTCGGTACACGAATAGCCGCAATACGACCTTTAGGATCATTTGCTGGTCCACTAAATACTTTAAAATCAACTTCTTTTAATAAATCAGCAACATCCACCATTTCCAATGGATTACGCAAATCCGGTTTATCAGAGCCGAAACGACGCATTGCTTCCGCATAAGTCATAATTGGGAATGTACCTAAATCAACACCTAAAATTTCCAGCCATAAACCGTGAATCATCTCTTCCATAATGGCACGCACTTCCGGTGCAGTAAGGAATGAGGTTTCCACATCAATCTGTGTAAATTCAGGCTGACGATCAGCACGTAAATCTTCATCACGGAAACATTTTACAATTTGATAATAACGATCAAAGCCAGACATCATTAATAGCTGTTTAAACAGCTGCGGAGATTGTGGTAATGCATAGAATTTGCCTTTATGCACACGACTTGGCACAAGATAATCACGTGCACCTTCTGGTGTTGCTTTAGTCAACATTGGCGTTTCAATATCTAAGAAGCCGTGGCTGTCCATAAAACGGCGTACATAACTAGTAATTTTGGCACGTGTTTTTAAACGTTGTGCCATTTCTGGTCGACGTAAATCCAAATAACGGTATTTAAGACGCTGTTCTTCCGTATTATTTTGATTGAAATCTAGAGGTAAAACCTCAGAAGCGTTATAAATCAAAACATCAGTTGCAGAAACTTCCACTTCACCGGTCACCATATTTCTATTAATTTGGTTTTCTGGACGGGCTATTACTTGTCCTTTAATTTGAATACAATATTCACTGCGTAAATTTGCCGCTTTTTCAAAGGCTTGTTGATTTTTTGGATCGATAAAAACTTGTACAATTCCTTCACGATCACGCATATCGATAAAAATTAAACCGCCTAAATCACGACGACGATGAACCCAACCACTAAGAGTAACTTCCTGACCAATATGGCTGCGATTTAATGCACCGCAATAATGTGAACGCATCATAAAATAAATCCTTGTTGTATATAATTTAGCTAAAATAATTTGATTCGGGCGATTATAGCGAAAATCAACCCTACTTTGAATTGGAAAATAGCCTGTTTACGCTTTAATTGCAAGCATAGAACCAAAGTTAAAACATTGAAACCACATTTCAATATGATTGAAACCTATATGTTGCAAAAGTTTCTTTTGATGTTCGATGCTATCAGTCTTCATCACATTTTCCAATGCAGTACGTTTCTGACTTACTTCCAATTCACTATAGCCATTAGCTCGCTTAAATTCGTGGTGCAAATCAATCAAAAGGTCATTGACTATATCATCTTCAAAACGATATTTTTCCGATAACACTAAAATTCCCCCCGAATTTAAACCTTGATAAATCTTAGTTAGTAATGCTTCTCTATCTTCCGGTGGAATAAATTGTAATGTAAAATTCAACACAACCATTGATGCATTCTGGATGTCTATTCTACGAATATCGTCACAAAAAATTTCAACCGGAACCTCACTATGATAAGCTGCCAAATGCTGCCGACAACGTTGTACCATAGCTTCAGAATTATCAATACCAATAATTTTAACGCCATCACAATGAACGTTACGGCGTACAGATAATGTTGCTGCACCACGAGAACAACCTAGATCATAAACTTGTGTATGCGGTTGCACAAAACGAGCCGCCAACATGCCGATAGCCGTAATAATATTAGAATATCCCGGAATTGAACGTTGAATCATATCAGGAAAGACTTCCGCAACACGCTCATCAAAAGTAAAATCACCTAATTTTTCAATAGGTGCAGAAAAAATTGTATCTTTAGACATATGGATAAATAGGAAAGTAAACTTTTTAACTCAAAAATATACTGGGAGAAATCAGGTAGGCCTGAACGCCCACCCTATAAAATTTATTCGACTTTGAAAATCCAACCTTCCGGTGCTTCAATATCGCCGAATTGAATGCCGGTCAATTCTTTATAAAGTTTTTGTGTAACAGGCCCAACTTCGGTTTCAGAATAAAATACGTGAAAATCATTGCCATACTGAATACCTCCAATTGGACTGATAACAGCAGCAGTCCCACAGGCTCCGGCTTCAGTAAATTGATCCAACTGATTAATATAAACATCGCATTCAATTGCTTTTAAGCCTAAGCGTTTTTCCGCAAGATAAAGCAATGAATATTTAGTAATACTAGGCAAAATAGACGGTGAATATGGTGTAATAAATTCATTATTTTTTGTGATACCAAAAAAGTTAGCGGAACCCACTTCTTCAATCTTAGTATGTGTGGCCGGATCAAGGTAAATACAATCACTAAAATTACGTTTGTGTGCATCAGCTCCCGGAAGCAAACTCGCTGCATAGTTGCCTCCCACTTTCGCAGCACCAGTACCTTGCGGAGCTGCCCGATCATAATTAGAAACAATAAAGTTTGTAGGTTTTAATCCACCTTTAAAATAAGCGCCTACCGGACAACAAAACACAGTAAAAATATATTCTTTCGCTGGATGCACTCCAATATTTTCGCCAACGCCAATCAATAATGGGCGCAAATAAAGTGTAGCTCCAGTACCATAAGGTGCTACCCATTCTTCATTAGCTTTAACGACCTGCTTACAAGCATCAATAAACATTTCTACTGGCACGTGTGGCATTAAAAGACGATCACAACTACGCTGCATACGTTTTGCATTTTCATCCGGACGGAATAGATTAATTGAACCGTCTTTGCAACGATAAGCTTTTAATCCTTCAAAACATTGCTGACCATAATGCAATGCAGGAGAACCTTCATGCATAACAAGTTGGTTATCTTTGGTCAATTCGCCTTTTGACCATTTGCCATCTTTCCAATATGCAATGTAACGATAATCGGTTTTAATATAGCTAAAACCTAAATTTTTCCAGTCAATATCTTTCATAATTCTTCCTTAATTTGTTGTGTCCTAAAAATTAGATATTAATCTACACCATAATAACGGCTTTGCAAGTATTTCTAACTGAGAGTGGGCTTTTTATAAGCAAAAACAAAAAGTGCGACTTTTATGAGCCGCACTTTTTATTATCAAGAGTTAAGGAGAATTTTATTTAACAAAATTTTCACCTAATTCAATGTCTGCTTTTAAAGTCGGCAACATTGCTTCAACTGCTGCTTTTTCAAATTCACTCAATGGGCCAATCGGCAATAATGCTTCAACACCTTCTTTACCTAAACGAACAGGTTGTGCAAAGAAGCGTGCGTATTCACCATTACCTTCAACATAAGTACATTCAACTACTTTTTCACCATTTAATGCACGCACAAGCGATAATGCAAAACGTGCAGCTGCTTGAGCCATAGATAATGTTGCAGAACCACCACCAGCTTTTGCATTAACAACTTCTGTACCAGCATTTTGGATACGTTTTGTTAACGGTTCGATCTCTTCCTCTTTCCATTCAACATAATGTACTTGTGATAATAATGGGAGAATGGTTACACCTGAGTGACCTCCAATAACCGGAACTTGTACTTTGCTAACATCAACATTTTTCAATTCAGCCACAAAAGTTTCTGAACGAAGAGTATCCAAAGTGGTCACACCGAAAAGTTTACGTTTGTCGTAAACACCAGCTTTTTTCAACACTTCTGCAGCAATTGCCACAGTAGTATTTACCGGATTAGTAATAATACCGACGCAAGCTTTTGGACAAGTTGCAGCTACTTTTTCAATTAAGTTTTTCACGATACCAGCATTGATATTGAACAAATCAGAACGATCCATACCAGGTTTACGTGCTACACCTGCTGAAATTAATACAACATCCGCACCTTCAAGTGCAGGAGTAGGATCTTCACCGGCAAAACCTTTAACGGTAACCGCTGTCGGAATGTGGCTTACATCAACTGCCACGCCCGGAGTAACCGGAGCGATATCATATAACGCCAAATCAGAACCTGCCGGCAATTGTAGTTTCAATAATAAAGATAATGCTTGACCAATTCCGCCTGCCGCACCTAAAACAGCAACTTTCATTTGTATACTCCTTAATGGTTAGATAAATAATTAATGAAGAAATTCTATTCCTACTGTAACAAATTTTCAAACAAATAAATTCAATATTGAGAGCTATGCCACATTTTCTAACAAAAGTTTGATTTATTTTCAGAAAAAATACCACTCAACTATTTTTATGCAGTATAATTCCAATTTAATCTTCATTTCTGCATTTTTATGCAAAATTTATGCAATTCTTATCTTGGTTACTATGGAAAATAAACAAGAAAAATTATTTTCAGCATTTAAATCTTTATTAGCAGAAGAAAAATTCAGTTCACAAAGTGAAATTGTCAACGCTTTAACCGATATGGGCTTTAAAAATATTAATCAATCCAAGGTTTCAAGGATGTTAGCAAAATTTGGTGCAGTGCGGACTAGAAACACAAAAATGGAAATGGTTTATTGTCTACCGAATGAGTTAAGCGTGCCGACAACCTCCAGCCCATTAAAAAATTTAGTACTAGATATCGATCACAATAACCACCTTATTGTGATTAAAACCAGTCCAGGTGCGGCACAATTAATTGCACGCTTATTAGATTCCGTCAGTAAAGCTGAAGGTATTTTAGGAACTATTGCCGGTGATGACACTATTTTCGTATCACCGACAAAAGATATTCAAATTGATCAACTTATAGAGAATATTCAAGCATTATTCAACGATTCTCTATAATTTCTCACAGAGAGGGAAGAGTATGAATATACTAATCACAGGCGGTACAGGTTTTATTGGTCGAGCAGTATTGAAACAACTCGAAAGTGAAGGGAATCAAATTACGCTCATTTCTCGTTCACCAGAAATATATCGTTCTCAATTTTCCACCAAAACGACTATTCTTTCTTCTTTATCATCTTTCAAGAATTTAGATACATTTGACGCTGTAATTAACCTTGCCGGCGAGCCTATTTTTGATAAACCTTGGGATAATGAACAAAAGAAATGTTTGATAGATAGCCGTGTGCATATTACACAACAATTGGTTGAACTGATTAACAGAAGCAATCAACCACCACATACCTTTATTTCCGGCTCTGCTACTGGTTATTATGGGCATAATAATCAAACTACACTCACTGAAAAAATGCCTGCTGCTAATGATTTTCAAGGTCAACTCTGCAAACAATGGGAAAATACCGCTTTACAAGCGAATACACGAGTCTGTTTATTACGTACCGGCTTAGTATTAGGCAGTTACGGCGGTCTGTTAGCAAAAATTCTACCATTATATAATCACTGGTTTGGCGGTAAATTAGGTAATGGTCAACAGATTTGGTCTTGGATCAGTCTTCCGGATATGGTTAATGCGATTATTTTTCTATTAAAAAACCCTCAGTGCAGCGGTGCTTTTAATTTAGTTTCACCAAATCCGGTCAGCAATCAGGAATTCAATAAAACTTTAGCAAAACTGATGAAGCGTATTGCTATCTGCCACGTTCCTGCGTGGTTATTACGCTTAATTTGGGGCGAGCGAGCTTCATTATTGCTAAATAGTCAGAAAGTTTATCCAGAAAAACTGCTAAAAGCCGGTTTTCAATTCACGCTGCCAACCTTAGCAGATGCCTTAAACAAAATTCTGAAAAACTGATTGTTTAAATATTGGTAATCACTGAAATAGCTTGCGGGAGGATCAAATCTCCCGTACTATCGCTACATCTTTTTTGTTTTCATCTCTTTTATTCAAATCGAAAACAAATCTATTTTAATCTTTTTCAATGCATTAAAACGCTGTAATTACTAACAATAACAAAATAAGGATAATGTATGACAGAACAAACTTTTATTTTAGGCAAAGATGCCGCTTTGGAAGATTCTATTTCCAACTTCCAACAAAAATTAAAAAATCTTGGTTTCAATATTGAAGAAGCCTCTTGGCTTAATCCGGTGCCTAATGTTTGGTCGGTACACATTCGAGATAAAGAATGTCCACAATGCTTTTCCAACGGCAAAGGAGCCAGTAAAAAAGCGGCTCTTGCCTCCGCTCTTGGTGAATATTTTGAACGTCTTTCTACTAACTACTTTTTCTCTGATTACTATTTAGGCAAAAAAATTGCTGATAGCGAATTTGTTCATTATCCGAACGAAAAATGGTTCCCAATTGAAGATCCGGAATTACTACCGAATGGTATTCTTGATAATCAGTTGCTGGATTATTTTGATCCAAATCAGGAACTAACACCGGATCTATTGGTCGATATTCAATCCGGTAATGATGAACGAGGTATTGTTGCATTGCCTTATGTGCGTCAATCCGATCAAAAAACAATCTATATTCCACAAGCAATCATCAATAATCTCTATGTGTCTAACGGAATGTCTGCGGGCAACACACAAAATGAAGCTCGTGTACAAGGGCTATCTGAAGTTTTTGAACGTTTTGTAAAAAACAAAATCATTTCCGAAGCAATCAGCTTGCCACAAATTCCAAAACAAGTATTAGCTCAATATCCATCTGTGCAGGCATCGATTGCTAAATTAGAGGAAGAAGGTTTTCCTATTTACGCATTTGATGCCTCATTAGGTGGACAATATCCGGTTATTTGCGTGGTGTTGCTTAACCCTCATAACAGCACTTGCTTTGCCTCTTTCGGCGCACATCCTAACTTTGAAGTCGCATTGGAGCGTACTGTTACTGAATTATTACAAGGTAGAAGTTTAAAAGATCTTGATGTTTTCTCACCACCATCATTCAATAATGATGATGTTGCCGATCACGCTAACTTAGAAACCCATTTTATTGATTCCAGTGGTTTGATTTCGTGGGATTTATTCAAACAACAAAGCGACTATGAATTTGTTCATTGGGATTTTTCCGGCACAACTGCTGAAGAATATGAAAATCTGATGTCTCTGTTCCACCGTGAAAATAAAGAGGTCTACATTATGGATTATCAACATCTCGGTGTTTACGCTTGTCGTATTATCGTTCCGGGAATGTCTGATATTTATCCGGCTGACGACTTAATTTACGCCAACAACAATATGGGAATGGATTGGCGTGAAATTATATTGGATCTACCTAATTTCAATCACGATCCAGAAACTTATCAGGAACTATTAGCAGAATTGGATGAACAAGCGATTGACGATGCAGTGCGTGTACGAGAATTTATTGGTATCATCGCTCCGAAAAATAGCAGCTGGCAAACATTACGTATTGGCGAATTAAAATCAATGCTTTATCTTGCCTTAGGTGATTTAGAAAACGCATTGGAATGGGCAACTTGGACATACCAAATGAATAGCTCTATTTTTAATGCTGAACAGGCTAACTATTATCGTGCTTTAATTAATAGTCTTGAGTTATTTTTAGATGAAAATCGTGATCCGGCGCAATATCGTGAGGTATTTAATCGGATGTATGGTGAAAAAGCCGTTGATTTTGCTTGGAATGCGATTAATGGCGGCAATCCGTTCTTTTTACTGCCGCCTAGCGATGAAACATTATCTCATTTTAGTGAACATCAAAAATTATTGCAGGCATATGAAAAATTACAAAAAGCTAAAAAAGCATTTTATTAATTAAAATATCAGGTGTGCTTAAGGCACACCTTTTATCAATCAATTTGGCCATATTAACATTCCCTTATTCTATTAAGTTATTGGCATTCCACCTCTTTCCGATAATCTGTAAATAAAGTAGGTAACGTTTTCACAATCGCTTCTAACTGTTTTACTAATGGAAGAAGTGCTGATAACTCACTGTTCACGCTACCTTGTTGTTGTAAATCAGATAATAATTTTGTGACATCCAGCATTGATTGCTCAAATTCCGGCTTACTAAGTTGTGCAAAATCATCCAATATTTCCACAATATGGCGAGAAATAGGATATAAATGAATTAGCATCTGTGTATTTAAATGTGAAACTCCCATTGGACTACGAAATGTTCCCAACGCAGCAATATAACTTAGTAAAGCATAGTTTGATTTTAGTAAATCAAAAGCATTGTTTAAACGTGATTTATCCTTGTAA
This sequence comes from Gallibacterium genomosp. 1, assembly GCF_001678575.1. Taxonomy (NCBI): domain Bacteria; kingdom Pseudomonadati; phylum Pseudomonadota; class Gammaproteobacteria; order Pasteurellales; family Pasteurellaceae; genus Gallibacterium; species Gallibacterium genomosp. 1. Next base: position 104,355 of record NZ_JTJP01000026.1, on the reverse strand, counting down.
CCTTGATAATTAAGATTAGACACAGCAGTATTTAATGCCGTTGCATTATCATGTGCCTGTCGACGAATAATTCGATACTTCAGATCATTATGATTACCGAATTGCAACTGCACAATAATTGTTAATAAATATCTCGCATTACTCTTCAATGCGTTAATTAACGTATAATTTAAACGTAGATATTTCCAATCCGGCCATAAATAAGAAACAGCTAATCCGGCAATAAAACAACCTATTAAAGTATCAATTGCTCTCGGTAAAGTAGCCGAAGCAATATCAACTCCAATAATATCAAAGCTCATTAATACCTGAATAGTAATAAAGAAAGTGGAAAAACTGTAATTATTGGTACGGAAAAAGAAGAATAAAGTACTAGCAATCACCACAATTCCCAATTTACTTTCCAAACTAGTGGAAAAATAAGGTAATAATGAGCCGACTAATACACCTAAAATCGTGCCAATAATACGCTGTCTAAGTCGTGCTTGAGTAGTCGTATAATTCGGCTGGCACACAAAAACAGCTGTTAATAAAATCCAATATCCGCGCTCAATCGGCACATTATTAGCAATTAGGCAACATACCGTTACCACAATTGTTAAACGCACTGCGTGTCTGAATAGTTGAGATTCAAATGTACATTGATTTTTAATTACCCGAAAAATATTGGCCAATCCAGTAATACGATCCTGATGAATACGCCAATTAACTGTTGTTGTATCAATGTCTTTTGCTCTTGCATCTAAACGAGATAATTGCTGCTCTATTTTATGGAAACTCTCCAATAAAATATTAAGATTACTCAAATGTTCACAATGAGGAAATTGTTGTTGAAAATGTACATAAGACTGTTGCAACTGTTCAAACGCATATCTGAGTTTTTTATGATAAATAAAGTTTTCATTTTTCTGTAGATGTTTCGCAAACGCCTTGCATATTTTAGCTTGTAACTCAATTAAATAACGAATTCTAAAAATCAAATCACTATATTTCATATCTTCCAATAATTTTGGATAATCAAAATAGTTTGAATTAATTCTTTCGTGAATATCTTGCGCAATAAAATAACTATTAATCAATCTTAATGTTGTATTAGACACATAACCGCCGGAGGAGCGATAAAATAATGCACTTCGACAAAGATTAAAAGCCTGAACCACTTTACTGTTTGTCATCACCAATCGAGTTTGATATCGATCCAAATCCAGCTCTCGATTATCTGGATTAAATAACTCTGCTTTCGCCTGTAAATATTCTGCAAGTGATAAATAGGCTTTAGCTAAATTTTCTTGCACGGGTCGCAAAGGGAAAACCAGATAAACCAACATTGTTAAGAAGCTGTATAAAGATGTACCAACTAAAATAAGCAGTGGATTAATAAACCAAATTTGATTCGGATCATAAGCAAGAATAGTATAAAGTGCGACCACTAAACTACCGAACGCAATCGTATTATAACGTTGTCCAATTGCACCTAACATTGTGAATAAAAAAGTTAAAATCGCCATTATTAAAATAAATAAATAATGATCGACAAAGGTAATTTGAATAACTAAAGAAGAAATAGCAAAGGCGATTAATGTATAAAAAAGATTTTTTAATCTGCCACTTAAACGATTATCTAAATCAACCAAGCCACCGGCAATTGTCCCCAATATCAAAGGCATACTGACTGAAGCAATATTAAAATACCAAACAATTATTGAAACAATATTCACTGCTAAAAAAATAGGAATAATGGCAATAACCTTGCTATTTAACCAATTTGTATTTATTTTTTTTATTATTTGATGAATCATAATTCTATTTTTTAATCAAAAAATTTATTTTGTTTTAAAAAATTCGCATACTCTTTATCCACCACCCGTTGTCCAACCGGAAAGAGTGAAATACGAACCAATTTAAAATGCATAATGCCGGTCGGTATGCCGATAATAGTTAAACATTGAGTTACACCGACAATAATATGCATTATTGCCAACCACCAACCAAACAGAATAAACCAAATAATATTTAATACCGAACCTAGTCCATTCATTATCGGATGTTGCGGTTCAATCTGATTAATATGCACAATATCGTGACCAAAAGGGACTAGTGATAATTTAAAAATTTCCCAACAACTGCGCGTATAAGGTAATGTAACAATTAACATTGCACTAAAAAAAGAGGCGATTAGCCATCCTAATGAAGTGGCAAAACCGCCCAATATAAAATTTAAAAGATTAAAAATAAAATTCCACATATATTATTTCAAGCGCTCCGTTAAATAACCTTGATAATCAGGAATTTGAATTTCTGTTTCTTGCGTGAAGAATGGTGATGAAATTAAAAAATTAGCTGAAGCTTTGGTAATTGCGGTTGGAATATTCCAAACAGTAGCAATACGCATCAATGCTTTTACATCTGGATCGTGTGGTGCGGCATTCATCGGATCCCAGAAAAAAATTAAAACGTCTATTTTCCCTTCGGCAATTAATGAACCTATCTGTTGATCTCCTCCCATCGGTCCACTCAATAGACTATGAATATTAAGCCCCGTTTCTTTTTGAATAAGATGGCCTGTCGTTCCAGTAGCCACTAAATGATGTTGTGATAATTGTTGCTGATGAGTTTTACACCACAAAATCAAATCCTGTTTACAATGGTCGTGTGCAACCAAAGCTACTGTTTTCTGCTGCGCCAATTTTCTAGTTGTTTGTTGCATAAATGACTCCTTTTTATAAAAATAAAGCGGACAAACTGCCCGCTTATTTTACCTTAAATCAATAACTAACCCTATAGGATTATTTTCCTTGTGCCCATTTTAAGAAACGAGCTTGAGTTTCTTTATCTGCCTGTTGATACCAATATTGCAACATTTGTTCTGCAACATTTTCACCTTGAACAGTAATTTTCGCTTTAGTCGCTTTTGCGCCTGCTGCAGTCGGAATCGCTGCCGGCATACTGACTGAAACTAAATTAGGTACAGCTGCCACACCTTGGGAGGCATTGTATTCTGCTAAGTCTTCCGCAATACGGGTATCAGGAAAAATACCGGTTTGTTTAAGAATATCTTGTTTGCTTACCACAGTTTGATCTGCACTGGTTTTTACTACAATTTTTGGATCTTTAGCAAACATATTTGCGTTACGCATATTATCTAAACGCGGTGCGCTAATCACTAAATCCTGATTGCCTGCTTGGAAAGTTACAATAATAGGATCAGATTCAAATAGCGTTTTATCTGAACCGTTATCAACTACTTCAGATACACGAACAACAACTTGGTGCTTGTTGTTATCATTAATATTAAAACTGTTTTGAGATTTTGTAAGAGAGGATTTTGCTTTTTCACCATCAATGGCAAGAAGAGAAATGTTTGGTGTTACGGTTACAGTTGCTGCCAAACTGCTCATTGAAACAGTTGCGGCGACACAGGCCAATGCAAAACGTGATAATTTCATGTACACTCCTAGTAAAAGTTAAAGCCGGTTTAAGAGGTTATTATCTTATGCCATTTCTTTTCAAAAGAACATAAAAATTTGGAGGGTTTCGTATGAAAACACAACAATTTATCGTTTATGGTCGTGTCCAATGTGTTGGTTTTCGTTATTTTACTTACCGCGAAGCGCAACGTTTAGGTATTTTCGGTTGGGTTAAAAATCAAAATGACGGCAGCGTTGCCGTGTTGGCACAAGGCACGGAACAACAACTTGCTGCCTTTCAACAGTGGCTACAAAAAGGTCCGAAAACTGCCAAAGTTACCCATTTAGAGTGTTTTCCAATGACAGAACAGGAATCTTTAGAAATATTCCGTATTTTGCACTAATTAACGCTCACTTTGCTTAATTGGCGATCTTTCCATTTATTAATCATCACCGCAAAGATAAAAAGTATAGCTTGGGTCAATACAATCGTTGCGCCAGTTGCACTATCAAGATGATAACTGATGATAATTCCGCCAATATTGGATAATAATGCGCTTCCTATCGCAATCAATAACATTGTAGAAAAACGTTTACTTAACAGATATGCAGTGATTCCCGGTGAAATTAGCATTGCTACTACCAAAATCACGCCAACGATCTGCATTGCCAGCACGATTGACAAAGATAATAACGACAACAAACCATAATGCAAAAAAGTAGTATTTAATCCCATCACTTTTGCCTGCACAGGATCAAAACAATAAAGCAACAAATCACGCCATTTACTATAAATCAGTACTAAAATCGCCGCACCCACTGCCAACATTTGCCACATCTGTTGGCGATCAATGCCCAAAATATCACCAAATAAAATATGAGTAAGATGTTGATTAGTCTGTACCTGACCGAACAAAACCAAGCCGAAAGCAAACATTCCAGAAAACACAATGCCCATAATGGTGTCTTCTTTCAAACGTGCGTGATTTTTCAAAAAACCGATACTACTAGCACAACCAATTCCAGCTAGAAAAGCGCCTAACGTCAATGGTAAATTAAAGATAAAAGCCAACACAATACCTGGCAAAACTGCATGTGAAATAGCATCTCCCATCAATGCCCAACCTTTTAATACCAAATAACAAGACAATACTGCACAGATTGTCGCAATCATTAAAGCAGTTATCAATGAAACCTGCATAAAGGGATATGAAATTGATTCAATTAACCAAGCCAATATTGTGATCTCCTAATGTTTCCGGCTAACGTGATAATAACGTTGCGTAAAAAAGCCGTATTTCGGCGAAAAAGCAAAAGCCAACAAAAACAGTAATGTTTGCAGAGTAACAATAATGCCACCGGTTGCTCCGTTCAGATAAAAACTTAAATAAGCCCCCAAACCACTAGTGAAAAAGCCGAAAGCAACCGCAATTTTCAGCAAAATTTTAAATTTATAGGTTAAGAGATAAGCTGTCGCTCCCGGCGTCACCACCATTGCGATTACTAAGATCGCACCAACGGTTTGCAAAGCTGCAACTATGCAAGCACTCAACAAAGTAAAAAACAGTACTTTTAATGCTATTGGGTTTAATCCACTCGCCTTCGCTTGAATTTCATCAAAAAAGACAAGTAATAAATCTTTCCAAAACAGCAATAACAAAATAAAACTGACCGTCAGAATTATCACAACTTGCCATACATCACTGTCAGCAATACCCAAAATATTACCAAGAATAATACTTTCTACATCCACCGAAGTAGGATTTAATGAAATCACAAATAACCCCAAAGCCAAAAAGGTGGTAAAAATAAAGCCGATAATGGCATCTTCACGCAATGGGGTAATCGCCTTTATCCATAAAATCGCCACTGCTGCCAAAATACCGGAAAAAAACGCACCAATCGCATACGGTAATGACAACGCATAAGCAATCGCCACGCCAGGCACTACCGAATGCGACAAAGCATCTCCGATCAATGACCAACCTTTTAACATTAAATAAGCAGATAAAAAGGCACATACGCTGCCAATCGCCGCACTAACCCAAATCGCTTTAAACATATAATCATATTGAAACGGCTGTATCAGCAGATCCCACATATTATTTTCCTTTTTTACGATTGAATAATGTTGCCGGCGGCTCATTTTTTGTTTTACCATAAAACACCGCTGCCTTTTCATCATCTGTTAACACAGTCACCGCTCGTTCATCACCGTCTTCGTGTAAATGTTCGCTGTGCAACTTGATATATCGCAACACACCACTGAACACTTTTTCCAGATTTTCCTGCGTAAAAGTGGTTGCCGTCGCACCACTGGCAATAACAGTTCGATTAATCATTACCACCTGATCACAATAATCCGGCACGCTACCTAAATTATGTGTTGACACCAAAATTAAACGCCCCTCCTTGCGTAACTGCTGTAACAGATTAATAATAGCTACTTCTGTTTGCACATCTACACCAGTAAAAGGCTCATCCAACAAAATAATCTGGCTTTGCTGAGCTAATGCTCTCGCTAGGAACACCCGTTTTTTCTGACCACCAGAAAGCTCTCCAATTTGGCGATTTTTTAAATGGGTAATATCCATTCTTGCCATCGCCTGTTCAACTGCGACTTTATCTGTTGCTTTTGCCATCCGCAAAAAATTCATATGTGCATAACGCCCTTGCATCACCACATCGTAAACAGAAATCGGGAATTGCCAATCCACCTCTTCACTTTGTGGCACATAGGCGACAAGATGTTGCTTCAGTGCTTGTTTAACACTTTTATCACATAATCTAATCTGCCCTTGTTGTGGTGTAATTAACCCCATAATGCTTTTAAACAGTGTTGATTTTCCACTGCCGTTTACCCCAATTAAGGCACAAATGGTACCACCTTCAAGATGAAAAGACATCTGTTGAATCGACGTATGTCCGTTGTTATAACGTACACTAATATTATCAACTACCAAAGAAGCTAAATCAGTCATTCTGTTTAAATCCTTTTGTTATTGTATTAACTGTGACTGTCAATAAATCAAGAAACGTCGGCACCGCACCATCCGGCTGCGAAAGTGAGTCAACATAAAGTACCCCACCATAATTCGCACCAGTTTCTTTCGCAATCTGTTTTGCTGGCTTATCGGAAATGGTGCTTTCACTAAAAATCACCGGCAATCGATGTTTACGCATCTGTTCGATAACGTGACGAATTTGCTGCGGAGAGCCTTGTTGTTCAGCATTAATCGGCCACAAATATAATTCAGAAAAGCCATAATCTTTCGCTAAATAACTAAATGCGCCTTCACTGGTGACTAACCAACGTTTTTCTGTAGGAATAAAAGCCAACTGCCGTTGAAATTGCTTATCTAATTCAATCAGTTTTTGTCGATAAACCGCTGCATTATGGTTGTAATTATCTTGATGTTGCGGATCATATTTCACCAATGCTTGACGAATATTCTCCACATAAATCATTGCATTTTTCGGCGACATCCAAGCGTGCGGATTGGCAAAGCCTTGATAAGGCCCTTCGTAAATGGATAACGGCTCAACGCCCTCACTGACAATCACGCTCGGCACATTAGGCAAATTATTGAAAAAACGCTCAAACCACTGTTCCAAATGCAAACCGTTCCATAAAATCAACTGCGCATCCTGTGCTTTAACAATATCTTTTGGTGTCGGCTGATAATTATGAATATCTGCACCCGGCTTAGTAATCGACTCCACAATAGCACTGTCACCGGCAACATTTTGTGCAATATCCCGAATAATAGTAAATGAAGTAATCACTTTAAACGGTTTCGCCATTGCTAGTGGTGCAATCAACAAAAAAATCAATAATAATGCTTTTCTTAACACCTCATTTCTCCTTATCTTCAGATTAACTTTTACTATCCTACCACAATATTTTCTATTTGAGAATAATTCTCAACTACAAACATTTCGCTGGCTTAGGCAAACCTGCTAATTTTGTTGCCTGTTTTGCCGGCCCATCAGGAAATAAACGCTGTAAATAACGGCTATTCCCTTTGTCTTCTCCCAATTTCTGCGCCATTGCTTTAACTAACATCCGGATAGCTGGCGAAGTTTTATATTCTTGATAAAAATCACGCACAAAATGGATCACTTCCCAATGAGCTTCAGTCAATGTCAATGCTTCACGCTCTGCCAATATTTCAGCCAAAGCGGGAGTCCAATCCTCACTATTTAATAAATAACCCTGTGCATCCAATTCAATTTTTTTACCGTTAAAATCTAACTGTGCCATAATATTCCTCTGTTTTTTAGTTATTGTACAAAATTCTATGTTCAATAATGGATTAAATTACCTATCGTTACAATTTACAAGCCATAAAAAAACCGCATCGATTGATGCGGTTTCTGTTACTCACTTAATATTAATCACGATCAGCGGATAAGATATTGAGCAAGCTGACAAAAATGTTATAAAGCGAAACATAAATGCTGACTGTTGCGCGAATATAATTGGTTTCTCCACCGTGAATAATATTACTGGTTTCCAATAAAATAGCGCCACTTGAGAACACAATAAATAAGGCACTAATCGCTAAATGCAATGCCGGAAGATTAAAAATCAAACCAGCAATCATACCAACAACTAACACAATAAAAAGCGAAAACATCATACCGGAAAGGAACGACATATCTTTTTTCGTTGTTAAAACATATGCTGAACAAGCAAAAAAGACCAATGCTGTACCACCTAATGCAGTAACAACAAGATCACCTAATCCTTGGCTGACATAAATATTTAAAATCGGCCCTAAGGTATACCCTAAAAATCCGGTAAAAGCGAATGTAACTAAAATACCTAAACCGCTGTTGGCGAATTTATAAGTTAAAAATAACAAACCATAAAATCCGACCAACATCACAATTAACCCCGGATATGGCAAATTAAACGCCATTGATAAATAAGCGGTTAACGCGGAAAACGCAATTGTTAACGCCAATAAAAAATATGTGTTACGCAATACACGATTGGTACTCAACACTGAAGAAGCGCTTTCTCGGGTATCAATAACAATTTTTTGTTGCATAAAGTTCAGTCTCCTTAACTATCCAAAAATAACCTGATAACGGTAATAATTTCAACATTAAAAGTCAATCAAAATAGGTGTAAGAAAAGCATAAAGTGTAAAAAAAGCACATAAAGCTCAAAAAGCGTGCTATCAAACCTATTTTTACAAATTTTTATTTACTCGCTCTCTGAACTATACTATATTTCACATCGCTGAAAACAAGCTATCCTGCGGAGGAATGGTCGAGTGGTTGAAGGCACCGGTCTTGAAAACCGGCGAGGATTTACGTCCTCCAAGAGTTCGAATCTCTTTTCCTCCGCCATCCTTTTCATATTATCTCAGATAATCCTTAATATTCTCCTTTTTATTATTAAACTTTATTCAAAGTTTCCGTTGTCTATTCTTCTTTCTTGAACAAGATAAAACCATAAACAAGACTAAATTTCATAAAAAACTCCGCTAGAAACGGAGTTTAGATACAAACAGTTGTTAACATCACAACATCACTCGTTGTGCTATTGCATCGGCAAACTTACCGATACTAATAGCAAAGTAATAAGATTTATTCCAGTCCATAATGGTTTTAAAATTCTGAGATACTAAAAATGCCCGTCCTGCCAAGCCGTTTGGCAACACTAACCAAACCGGATCGGATTGAAGCTTCGCCAATGCCTGTTGTGAAAATCGATCCTGTGGCACAACAACGCCTCGTTTTAACCAATCACTTACAGATTTGGCTTTATGCTTTTCCACTCCACTTAATGAAGGATCAATCCTAGTAGAAAGCTGAACTTCAACGCCCCACGGCAATTTATCATTCCAACCAACAGTAGCTAAATAATTAGCGATAGAGGCAAACGCATCATAATAATTTGTCCAAATATCAGCGATACCATCACCATCACCGTCTTTGGCATAACTTAAATATGAACTTGGCATAAATTGCGTTTGTCCCATTGCGCCTGCCCACGATCCTTTCATCTGTTCACGCTCAATATGACCTCGATCAATAATTTCCAACGCTTTAATAAATTCCGGTGCAAACAGTGATTCTCGTCTGCCTTCAAATGCTAATGTTGCCAATACAGACAGTACATCAAAATTGCCTTGATAACGTCCGAAACTGCTTTCCATTCCCCACAATGCCACCAAATATTGTGGTTGCACCCCGAAACGGTGACTGGCTGTCATTATTTCTTGATTCTGTTCGCTGAAATAACGCACTGCCAACGCAATTTTATTCATTGTCAGCACTTTATTAAGATAATTGGTCACACCGTTTGGATTAGGTTGATTAGGTTTAGCTGTACGCTTACGCCCTGCCTGCTGTTGATCCAATTCAATAGAACGTTCAACAAAACGGATATTTTGTTGAGAATATGCCACATTGGCATCAACGCCCTGTTTTACTGCCTGTTGGCGCAGATAATCGACATATTGATCAAAGTTAGCAACAGAGCGTGGCTGGGAATAATTAACATCGGATGGCGTTTTATTAGTGGAACTGCCACAACCTACCAATGCTAAGGTGAGAACGGTGAGTACTGCTTTTTTGAACATTTTGCTTGATTATATTGTTAGAAAATTGGGGTGTTATTGTAATGCATTATGGTGAGGATGTTAATGTTTTGGTTTTGTATTGAGGCTTAGATTTCGCCCTAAAGAGCGACCCCATTTTACTGCGGCTGCGCCTTGCACTTCGTGCCGTTGCTAAAGCAACGTTCAACCCGTAGGGTTGTCTTTGCTTGCCCAAAGAGAATGGGGAAAGCACTCTGAGCGCTTGCTTTTCCTCATTCTGGTCAGATTTTCTGGATGGTAAAAAAACAGATTTTTAAATATTTGACTGTTTTTAGTCATAAAAAATCTGCACCTCTGTGTGTTGGATAATCAGTCCAACTTTAGGGTGCAGATCAAAAGTGGGAATAGTTTTTTATCAATCGTAATAAATATTGTAAGTCATCTTGGCTGATATTGTTCCACCTTTTGGTGTTTTATTTGGTAATTTACGATAATAAACCTCATAACGATGCTTAGGCTTTTGATTAATAGTTAATGCCTCCTGATTAAATGAGTAAAAACCTGCCGCTTGATTTCCTGTTGGCTTATTAAAAAAATCACCGTTTGCTATTAAAGGTTGTCTATAAGTTAAATACTGTTTAGTCACTGAATCTTTTACACTTAATACAGTGTATGTATTAGCGGTTTCAGGTGAATGTAATCGTCCAATTGCCCCAACAGACGGTAGCGTGCCTGTATTTTCTGGAAAAAGAGCATCAGTAAAGAGAATATAAGCATTTTTTACACTTCCTCCGAGGCAATTAAGCCCAATATCAAAAGTGTTACCTAGCACTTCGTCATTCTCATTAAGTTCTTTTACAGTCACATCTTTTAGTTTAACCGGTTGGTTATTATTTTCCAGTGTGCAGGTTCGGGCAAAACTAAAGGTTGCCTCATTCGCGGAGATAATTTTTATTATAGAGAATGAGTTATATTTATAACCCCTATTATCATTAGCTTGATAATCCGCTACGGTATTACCTGATGTCATTTTATCCACACATAACATCGTAATGATTGCCAAAGGCGTGTTTGCCGGAATAGAAATATTCGCTGGCGTTGTATTATAGAGAAAAGTATCTTTTAGCTTTAGTCTTAAATCAAATGTCAATGGTTGTCCTCGGTTAACAATGGCAAATTGATATGAGCTTGCATCACTAATTGTTACTAGACGATTATTTACTTCCAGTAATCTTCTTTCAAAATACTGACTATTTTTTTCTTGTGTATCAATATATTTAATTTCTAGCCAAAATTGATCCGGTGGATTCGTTACACCCTTGCGTGTTCTACAGTAGTCTCCCGCCATTATTTCACCTATATTCCAACTATAAACCACCTCATTATAACCAACACGAGTATAATTAACGCTAAAACGTTTTCCTTGGATGCGGGTTTCGTCTGTTATTTCTTTTGGTGTTCTAAACTCTTCCCCTTCAAACATATAGGCAAAAGAAAATGATGGTTTAAACAAAATCACCAAAGCCATCATCGATATAAACCAATGAATTATTTTCCCTTTCATTTTTCCCCCTTTTAATAAAATTGGCATTGTATTGGTACGATAAGTAATTTACCGTCTTCTTGTTCTGGTAACTGATAATTCGCTCGGCAACGATGCTCATCCCAGCTGAAATGAAGCTCACCTTTTTCAGCAATACCTCTGGTATAAATTTTGCCACCTTGTGCAACAACACCAATAGATTTCTCATTTTGATCAAATACTTCTGTTCCTAATGGTGGCAATTGTTCTTTGTTTTCGATTTCAAAGAACACGGCTGAGCCTGCTGTGGTTGCAAAATTAATTAAAAGTGCTTGGTTAGCACGAGGAATAACTTGTTGCTCGGTAGCAGCTAATTCAACAGAACTCGGCAAATTATTGCCATCTAAACCTATATAATTGATAGTATATGGTTCAACATATGGCACGATACCATTACCAAAATAATCAATTTCATTACCTATTGCGCTATTAATCAACGCACCTTTTGCACCTTTGGCGTGAATAATCGCAAAGTTGTCACCTAAATCATTGGATAATGTAATGCCTTTTGGATGAGCTACAACAGCTCCAGAAGCACCAACAGACATTTGTTGATTACCTTTATTACTACGACTCCATGAACCATTAAGACGGGCAAAAGAACTAGAATAGGTGTTACTAAAAGCAATTGAACTAACATCACTTTGTTGTTGCTTACTGACAGAGAGAGTATAGGTATAACGCTGTTGTTCACCCAATGTACCAGATAATGACGTATAGGCAGAATAGCCATCCTTAACGCTATGGCTAATATCTTGTGAAAGATAAGAGCCATTAGCGTTATCACCTAATGGTAATGATAGAGAAAGATAAATTCGTTTATCATTGTTGCCATCATTATTAATTGATTGAGAAAATGACAGACTATAATTTAATTTCTTGTAATTATTGCTATAGCCAATTTGGTATTCATTGCGTTTTTGCTTAGTTCCCCAATAGGTAAACGTACTTCCAGTAATATAAGCCCCACCCCATCCGTCTTTAAATGTTTGACTTACAGATACCTGAAATTGATTTTTTGGGCGATAGCTATTCAATGATAAATTCAGTCCGTTTTCGTAAGCAAAATTCCGTCCATTTGCTAAAATGACATCTTGTAAACTGAAGTAATCGCGTGATAAATAACGATATGCAGCTAAAGTAACGTTTGTATTTGTTGGTTCGATATGCGTGTTATAACTAAAATAAAGATTGTATCCCTTAAATTTTTGATCAAGATTATGAAAAGTTGCATTAGAGAGCGTTGCATTTGCCGCAAATGCTCCAATCGGTGTATTAAAAGAAAGACCTAACAGCTCAGAATGGTAATCTTTAGACAGGATCGCCCCAAGATTCAATGTTAAATTATTAGTTAAACCATACTGCCAAGTGGCTTGTGCAACATTTGTATCAAAAACAACATTACCATAACGATAACGTCCAGCAGCAATTTGATAACGACTATAGCCTGGACGAATTAATTGTGCTGCCGCCGTATAAGGAACAGTAAAAGTGCGTTTTTCTCCATTTGCTTCTAAAATTTCTACTTGAATATCGCCACCATACCCTGTTGGAAAGAGATCATCAATTGAAAACGCACCGGGAGGAACAGACACTTCTCGCAATAAATTGCCATTTTGCCGTATGCTGACAACAGCATTGCTATTCGCAACGCCACGAATAACGGGAGCATAACCGCGTTCAGAACTAGCCAACATTCTATCATCAGATGCTAACTTTATTCCACGCAGTGATAAACTATCCATCAAAACGCCATTAGTATATAAATCACCGATAGTTAATTGCCCACGAAGTGCGGCAACATCGTGTTGTAAGTAAGTAGCGATCCGTTGGTAATGAGAATCTTGTTGCGGACTCCAACTCATAGACCCACGATGACGTAATGCCCAGCCAAACAAGTTTATACCTGACTCAATGCCTAGATAGCTTTGATAAAAATTTTGATCACTGTATTGGTAGCGATAATGGCTAGCGTTGTAACGCAAAAATGCTACAGGAATACCATCTTGCCATTGTGCAGGTGAGATATAACCTTTTGGACGTTGCACAACTAGAGCCTGTGCAATATCTACATCTAATCGCAATTGTCCAGTATCAAAATTTACTTTTGCCTCTGGTACTTGTGGTGCAAATAAGCGACATTGCTTAACTTGATGAGTTTTACCTGAAAACGCAGCAGACTTTAAATCTAATAATGTTAGCAACGTTGGTGTAGCACAAAGTCCGATAGATTTTTGATCAGAAAGCTCCACAAATTGTAAAGTAATACGTCCACGTAATTCATTATTTACATAAACATCAGCAAGATATTCACCAGCAGGAATGGGATTCCCATAACTGAACCGTTTAATATCAATATTTTTTTGAGCTTCACTGCCGTATAAAAAATCAGAATCAAATTCAACGTAGTCACTAGCATAACTATTGATGCAACAACTACTAAATAGCACCAATGATATATAGCTACGTCTAAATTTTGTTAAGGGTAAGAAAATATTTCGCATAATCATCAGGCATTAATATTGTAATGGGCTGCTCCCAAGCGAATCACTACCATAGTCATTAAGAATATCCCATTGTACAGTAGTATTTTTTCCTGAAGGAACTTTGTTCAATTCAAAAACAGCTTTAGAAAACGGTGCAATCATATTAGCTCGTGAGGTTTTAGCCATATTTTTCCCTTGACCAACACCCGCACCGACATAGGTAATGTAATATGGCGTTGGATTATCCACTTGTAATTGTTTACCTTTTAATTGCCATTTTACTTTGGCGTAAGCTTCTGATGGTGAAAGAGGAAGATTCGCAGGACGGTAAAATAGCTTAATACGACTGCGTAAGGCAATTTGTAAATAATTTTTGCTCTTATCTTTTGGCGACGGTGGAATATCTAACACATTTAAATAAAAAAGTGATTCCCGATCTGAGGGCAATGATTCCCCTGTATAAATTAAACGCAATGTTTGACCTTTATTCCCATCAACACGAGAAATAGGCGGTGTAATCACAAAGGGCGTTTGAATTTTTTCTGGTGGTGTATTAGCATCACCATCATCAATCCAAGCTTGCACTAATGAAGGTGAGTCGCCTACATTGGTTAATTGAACACTCACATTTTTGGCATCAGATGGATAAATTACCCGCGTGCCTGTAATAACAATATTTGCTGTCGAGGAAGAAGCCCAGAAAGCAGCCAATATAAAAATCGTAGCAAATCTTTTTTTTAACATAAACATCCTCCAACAAATACAAAGATGATAAAAAATCGGGCAGAATATCTGCCCGTAAAAGAACTAGAACATAGATTATTCGTATGCGATCATATAATCAACTTGACCTTTAACATTACCAGCAGTAACACTATTAGTTTCTGCATAATAACGTGCTTTATATCGTAAAGTCGCAGACCCATTTGGTGAATCGCCCTCTATTGCTACAGTTTTAGAGCCTTGTGCAGTAGCTGATTGAGAAATCTTAATTACTGTGTTATCGGAAGCATTGTTAGCAATTTCAATAGTCACGCCAGAGGCTGGAGTATCAGTGGCTTTATTAAGCAAACGCCCATCTTTACTCACTTTTTGAGGATCATTAATAAAGGCAGCATAAATTTTTTCGCTAGAAGAAAATGCTCCGTCTCCTGTTTTACTACAATTTGTTAGTTTTATATCAAATGGAGTATCCATTGCAGTATCACCTGCGTTAGGCAATGCAGATTTAGAAATTGTAGCTAAGGTAACAGTAATATCAGGAGTGCCTTCATTAATTGTACAAGTAGTATCCACAATTTTACCCTTGATAGTAATAGTGCCTTTTTGTGCTGGTGGGTTATCTGCAAACGCACCTTGTGCCGATAAGCCTAAACCAGCGGTAATTAAAGTTGTTAAAAGTAATTTTTTCATTTTTTCAAATACTCCTTCAGGATTAAGTTAATTTACGTAGGAGTATATATAAGTTTTTAGGGGGGGGGAGGGCAAGTAAATTTTACTAAAGAAATGTAAATTTACACGTAAGGATAGAAATATTTAAAAACACCTTTCAAATAAACTCAATATAATCAATATGTTAGCTTGTATAAACAGAAAATTTAATATCACTACTCCATTTTGGCGTAAACAATATAAATAAAGAAAAAAGCAAAAGAGTTGAATGCTCTGATCCCGAAAAGTTTGGCTATTGTTTTAAGGACTGAATTCTATATTGAACAGGACTCAGTCCATTTAATGTTAATTAAATTCTGTTTTCATTGTAATAACGAACATATTCTTTGATAACCAATTCCAGTTCTTCAATGCTTTCGAAGGTGTTGTTATAAAAACATTTCACCTTCATCCGACCAAAGAAACTTTCCATAGCAGCATTATCTAAACAATTTTCTTTCCTCGACATATTCAGCACAATATTGTGCTGAGTGGGTTGTGTTGCGGAAGAATTAACTAATTTTTAAGTGTTTTCAAGAGATTTTCTACCGGCGGAGGCATCTGTAAGTAGAATCCATTTTGCTCAATCTGCTCTTTAACATTTTGATTATCTGTATGAATTAATTTCTTTTTTCCGTCTAAATTGAACAACATCACAAATTGAGGTGTCCCAAAAGCGTTTAATAATGACTCAGGTACTGATGAAAAATCATCTCTTTTTTCAATATAAAGATACATTCCATCTTTTCTGCGACTTTTATAAATAGCACACAACATTGTTATACCTCATTCTGACTATGGCAAAATACTCCCCAATAATTGGCGCTGACATCATCATTAAGCCAAAAATTACCGGTAAGCAGGTTATAGTGATATCCTTTCAATTGCTGACAAGCTAATCCAACTTGGTCGCAATAAGCCAATAATTCCGCTGGTTTAATAAATTTTTCATAATCGTGCGTGCCTTTTGGCAACATTTTCAAAATGTATTCTGCACCAATCACCACTAATGCCCAAGCTTTTAACGTACGATTAATGGTAGACATAAACAATACGCCATCAGGTTTTAATAACTCCCGACAACTACGAATAATTGAGAGCGGATCAGGAACGTGTTCCAACATCTCCATACAAGTAATTACATCAAATTTTTCTGCTTGAAGTTGTTGATGTTGCTGTAAAAAATCTTCAATTGTAGATTGCTGATAATCGATTATTAAATTATTGTCTTGTGCGTGTTGTTTGGCAACGGCAAGTGGCTGTGGGCTCATATCAATACCGGTTACGTTTGCGCCGGATTTTGCCATACTTTCAGATAAAATACCGCCACCACAACCAACATCCAGCACTTTTTTCCCATTCAACCCATTGCTGTGTTGCAAAATATAATTCAAACGCAAAGGGTTTAATTGATGAATTGGTTTAAAATCACCATTGAAATCCCACCAAGTCGCCGCCATTTTGGAAAATTTATCCAATTCTTGCTGATCTATATTTTTATTTTCCGAATTTAGCTGTTGCATATTTATCTCCCTTTACTTAGCCCACTGGTTATTATCCAACATCATATCCGCTAAAGTAACTCTTTGTTTGAATTTTAATATTTGCTGTCTTAATTCATCATTATCATTACTTATAGACAACTGCTTCTGTTCTAAAAAAGTAGCTGTTCCGGCAGGACTGATCATACCAATAATTTGTCCGTTACTGACAAATAATGTCGGTGCAGTTGTTTTTGGATGTAATAAAGATTGTCCGAAAGTAGATATCGGCGTATCAATACCCAATAAATCCAACATTGTTGGAAATAAATCATATTGTGAAGCAAATTGAGATTCTCTTTTTGCCGGTAAACTGCCATCCGGTGAATAAACAATCAAAGGAATATGAAACTGCTCTTTTAAATTTTCTGAAGGTAATGAATTTAATGTATGATCCGCAGTAAAAATAAAAATAGTATTTTGATACCAAGGCTGTTTTTCGGCTGCTTTCATAAATTGTTCCAATGACCAATCAGAATAACGAAGAGTATTTAAAAAACCATTTTCATTAGATTGATCATGCGGATAAATATGAAACTCTTCACCAGCATCAGCAAAAGGTTCGTGTGTAGATCCAGTAAATAAAAAAGCAAAAAAAGGTTTACTTTCTGGTGTTTCATTTAATTTATTTAATAAAAATTGTAGGCTATCATAATCCCAGCCGAAATGTGGTGGTTCCTGTGGATATTTTTTTATAATAGGAACATCTTCCTTGCCATAATATTCTTGGAATCCAAGAACATTAGCAATACTGTTTACATTGAAAGATCTACGGTTGGATGTCTGCATCATAATAGTGCGATACTGATGATCGTTTAATATTTTACCAATCCTACTTATCTTATTTAACTCTAATCCAAAACCCAATACCGGATGATTATTTAATGCTGGTACAGACGATAGAACTGCTTGAATACCAATAATACTCCTTTTCCCTGCAGCATAATAATTATCCCAAACTATTGATTTTTCAATTAATGAATCGATAAAAGGTGTAACATTATAATTACGATGTGCCAAACCATCAATATATTTATAACTCCAACTTTCCAGTAAAATAAAAACTATATTTTTATAATTTTCTTTCTCATTTGATTGGAATAAAAACACATCATCTCTAAAAGAGATTTGATCTTTTTCTTTATCCGTTAATAAATTTATTGGTCCTAATTTTTCTTGCTTACGGAACTGCTTCCACACAACAAATGGACTATTTAAAACTAGATTAGCTTGTGAAGCTGATATTGTATTCTCGAAAGCATCCGCATAACTAATTGGTCTACCTTGAATAATCATTCCTCGTGCTAGCCAAAAACAAAAAATAAGAAAAGAAGTTCCCAATAAAATGCGAGAAAATATAGAACTCGAATTCAAATTTACACTATTTTTTAATGGATAAATAATAAAAGCAATATAACTTAATATTATCATCCCTAATATAATAAATCCTGAAATGGTGTATAGTAAACGTGATTTAAAAGCAACATCAAAAAGAAAACCTATATCTTTATTAACTAAAAAAATTTCTCTACCCAAATGACGATACACTTCACCAAAATAAGCCAAATCTATCAAAGAAATGATAGAAAAAACAATAAAAACAATTAGTGAAAAATAAGATAAAACCTTTTGAAATCTTAAAGAACCAATTATAGAAAAAGGTAATATGCTAATTAATAAAATAGGAGACAAGAAAATAACACTAATATTAAGATCAAATCTAATTCCATACAAAAAAGATTGTAATAGCTCTTTTATACTAATCTGATCAAGAAAATAATCTGGATATAATCCAATAAATAATAATCGAAAAAATAAAAATAAAAAAATTGAAAAAATAAGTAATTTTACTGGTAGCTTTAATTGCTGCATCTATTAAGTCCTAATTAAATAATACTGTTTGCAATAAGGTGGCTAATTTTTTATATCCAATAGGATTAAAATGCAATCCATCAGAAGTGAATGCTAAGTCTAATTGATGATATTGATCCTGCAAAACACTGTTCACATCAACCAATGTAATATTTTTATCAGAAAAATAATCTCTCAATTGCTGATTAAAATCATCAATCATCTTACTGTTAACTTCTCGTTTAAAAGCAACATAACTTACTTCCATTAAATAGATTCGACTTTCTGCATTAATTTTTCTCAAATATTGCACTGTTTGATCCAACCAATAAAGCGTATCTTCTGCGTGCCAACCAACACGAAACATTTCATTAATACCTAAAAATATTAAGGTATCTTTTCCTAACCCTTTTATTAATTGCTTCTGTAAAATTAGTTCAACATATTGTTGAGTGGTAATGCCGCCGATGCCTAAATTGTTCACTTCAATATTATTTAACTGTTCAATTTGCCAATAATCCCAAAGAGAATGCCCTACCAATGTAATATCAGAAATACGATTAAAATCTTTAGATTTTTCTCTTATTCTACGTTGAACATTTAATAAAGAAGTTTGATTTTTTATTCTTAATTGCAAAATTGCTTTTACCCATTCATATTCAAAGCTATCTTCAATAAATAATGATCCTTCTTTATCCATCATATAAGTTTGAATATTCGCCAATTTATTTAACGTATTAAATGGTAATCGATACAAATAAATTGAATGATTTTCCTGTTTTTTCGGATCAATAGAATATAAATAATCTGTTTCCTGTTGTTCGAATAATTGACAACATTGCACGATCTGTTCGATTGTGCGTAGAGGCGTTTCAGGCATTAAAATTACAGCATAATCATTCTGTTTTGCCATTGGATCTAATTGTTGCCAAATAGTCAATAATGCCTGTACTGAACAAATCGTTTTTTCTACTTGGAAAACATCGATAGGATAAGTTTTTAAGGCATCTTTATATCGTTGTTTATCAGTAATAACAATAATTCGTTCAAAACATTTTGCTGCCAATGCTGATTCTATGCTATAACCGGCAACCAATTTACCTTCCAGCATCAACACATTTTTATTAATTAAATTTTCTGATGAAAATACCGGAATTAATACCACTTTTTTCATTTTTATTCCTAAATTTTTCTTAAAAATTTATAAACTTTCCCTAATAGTTTTCCCGGTAAAATTCGGGTAAATGCACGCACAAAAAATACTACTAATGCGCCGATTGGATTCTGTATACCTAATTTCATTTTTAATTTGGCTAATTTCCATTCACTCTTAAAATATTGCATACCACGACGGCGATTATACATATTTTGCCCTGCTCGCATTTTAATTAAAATATCAGGCAAATTATGTGCAATATAACCGGCACTTAAAAAACGTAACCATAAATTATAATCTTCTAAAAAGAGATGATGCTGATAACCACCTACTGCTTGAATTGCTGATTTTTTATATGCCAATGCCATATGGTTGAACGGGCTGCGCACCGGCGCCATTTTTTTGATATCTGCATCTTCAACCGGCACACGGCGAATTGAAGTAACTCCAGGATTAGCCTCATCAAATTCCTCGATTTGTCCACCAACCATAGACACCTCCGGATGGGCTTCGATATAAGCAACCTGTTTCGCAAAACGATCTTGAACACACAGATCATCAGTATCCATCCGGAATACCCATTCATTGCTGCACTCTATCAATCCAGCATTTAGCGCTTTACCTAAACCTACATTCTCTGGTAGCGGCACAATCTTAAGCGGTAATTTCTGTTGCCATTCATCAACACAATCTTGCAACTGCTGCGGTATCTGCCCATCAAACACTAAAACAATTTCACTCGCCGGAACAGTTTGTACCGCTAAACTAGCAAAACATTGAGACAAATATTCCGCTTTTTCTTTATAATACAAAGACATCAAAACTGAAAACTTCATTAAAAACTCCTTCACACTCAGTGTGAACGTTGTAAAACTTGCTGATATACATCCATTAATTGTTGTATATGATGTTCAATAGAAAACCCTTTTTCCGACATAATATGAGCATAGTCCTCACGCTTCTGATTCTGTTGCATCACACTAATTGCATCAATCCATTG
The DNA here is from genome assembly GCF_001678575.1 of Gallibacterium genomosp. 1. Classification (NCBI taxonomy): domain Bacteria; kingdom Pseudomonadati; phylum Pseudomonadota; class Gammaproteobacteria; order Pasteurellales; family Pasteurellaceae; genus Gallibacterium; species Gallibacterium genomosp. 1. Next base: position 83,344 of record NZ_JTJP01000026.1, on the reverse strand, counting down.
ATCAATATTTGCTATTGAATAAAACTGAACTAAATCGGTAATAGCCACTTCGTTTGTAACTCGATCACTGATCAAATTAGGTAGTCCGTTACATTGTGCTTCCAACACGGAAAGTGGAAACCCTTCAAAAAAAGAGGGTAATAAAAAAAGGTCAAATATATTTAATAATTGCGGTACATCCTGACGAAAACCTAAAAAGACAACTTTATCTTGTAATTTATGCTTTTGCACCCATTGCTTGCACTCATTTTCTCCAGCACCGACACCAATTAAAAACAATTTATAATTTTCCGTTCTTTTCGCTAATATTGAAATTAAATTTAATAAAAAATGATGATTTTTAACAGGTTCAAAATTACCAATATGCCCTAAAACAATAGTATTATCAGATAAATTAAATTGATTACGTAATAATGCTCTAATATCTGCTTTAAAAACAAATTTATTACAATCAATCGCATTATAAATAATTTTATAATACTGATTTTTAAATAAAAATTCTCCTGCTACCCGACTGCACGCAATTCGATCTGTCACTAATGGTTTTGTTAGTGAATAAAATAAACGATTAATTAAGGCTTTAATCTTACTACCCGAAGGCTGACTGCTGTGTGAATGCAAAATACGTCCTATATGTTTCTGTTTTGCACAATAAAAATGCATAAAAGATAAATAAGGATTATGTGCGTGGACTAAATTAAAATGATATTGTTGATAAAGCTGCTTGGTTGCTTTCCATAATTTTCCGGTAATTAAATTTTTAATTGAAAATGATGGTAGATGATGAAAAATAACACTTGGATTAATTGCTAAAATTTGATTTTCAAATTCAAAAAATCGTTTTGGCGAATAATAGCTAATATGTAAAACATAATTTTCTTGTGGAAAATTTTGTGCAACTGTTTTTAAATAACTACCTACTCCACCGTGTACTGCAATACCACAAAAATATAAAATATGTATTTTATTATCCTGCATTTTTCTCTGTTCCACTCGCTAATTCAGCAATATAAAAATAACCAAATAAAGCAATAAAACTCACCATCCCTTTAATCAATAAAATTAAATAAAGACTCAATAAAGCAAAATAAAGCATTGCTCTTGATGGTGTAATTGCCATTATTTTTGCACATAAATAGGAATGCACGGAAATATTTATGACTACTCCAATAATTCCAGCAGAAAAAATAATTCTCAAATAGCCAACATCCGTTCCCATATAATAGAGTCCATCAATGCTATTTTGTGCTAAATAAAATCCATCACCAACCAACCAAGTTGTCAATGTTGTCGGTAGAATTTGATACATTTCCAATAAAATATCTGTTGATTCTGTTTCTAGTCCTTGCCCGGAAAATAGATTAATAAAAAGTTCTGCTGCAAAGTAGAATAATTTAGAATGCATTAAATCAATTCCAAGTAAATTATTTAATACAGCATAAAGGAACAGTAATAACAATAGTAACACGCCCGGAATTAATAAGAAGCAAAGTAACGCCAATCGATAATAGTTAATAAAATAACGCTGAAAACAGAAAATCACTGCACCAATAACAATACCAACAAGCACTGTTCTCGCTAACAATAAACCGACTAAACTGATAAACGCAAATAAAATCAAATCACGAATAAATAAAATACTATTTCTCTGTCTTGATAAACGGAAACTCAACAAAATTAAAGTGAAGGCATAAATAATTCCCGCTCCAAAAAATTGTGTTCCAAAGCCAATAAATCGATTTCCTTGCTCCAATGAAGCAATGATTAACCCCCGACCTTCACTATATTTAATCAGAAACAGTAATAATTGTTGCATAAAAGGCAACATATTGACGCCAAGTGTCAATATTGACTGAATTACAACTGCAGTAATCCAGATAGAAGTTAATTTCTGGTAATCAACACGTTGATAAATCCAAGTAGCAAAACAATAGAGAAAATAAGCAGCGAACAGATAAACAATAGGCGTTAATCCATTTTGGATTAAATAAGCAACTTCAAACCCACTAGGATTTAATAATTTTGCCGGCAATAATGAAAAGGCGAAAGGCAAAAATAAGAAAGCTAGTGGCAGTATATTCACTGCGATACGCTCTCGGTTAATATAATTTTGGAATACTAAATAAATACCAATTACACCCATCGTAAATGATGGGTGTAATGGAATAAAATTATATTTGATATTAAATAACCAAGTGAGAAATAACCAATAAAATATAACTTTTCTCATTATTTTCCTCACTTAGTTATACCTATTTTCTCATCCATTTTAAACCTAAAAGTTTGATCCATCGGGTAAATAATAATTTACCCACTGGATAACTCACTGTCCTACTGATCTTGCGATAAATATGACATAGCATCATTAAATTTAATTGCGCAATATTAGCTCTATTTGTAGACAAAGAATATTGTAATATTTCATTATCCGTTAATGATAATTTAAGATGAGTCAATAAATAATAGTGAATCTTTGATATTATCTGATTACGCTGCTCAAGATTTTTTGCTGATAGACGTGTTTCACTATTTTCCAATATGCGATAATTCAATACCACATCTTTTAAATTAGCAAATTGATATCCTTTCGCCAATAAATGTATCCATAGACCATAATCTTCTGCACGATAATATTGCTGTTGATAAAAAATATCATCACGATCCAATACAGATAAATTAAACATCACTGTCGGATGATTAAAAGCTGAAGCTAAAAATAAATAAGCTTTTATTTCATTATCTTCTGTTGGTAATGCTAAAATTTCAGATTGAACATTTTCACCAAATGTTTTCATTGCACCACCTAATACGGCAATATTCGGGTGAATTGATAAAAAATCTACCTGTTTTTCAATACGATCCGGCAAAGCTATATCATCAGCATCCATTCGCGCAATATATTTCCCTTGTGCTAACTGGATACCTTTATTTAAGGTTGCAATTAAGCCTAGATTTTTTTCATTTTCAATATAACGAACTCGTAAATCCTGCTGAGCAAATTGAGATAGAATTTCCTCTGATTTATCAGTAGAACCGTCATTTATAACAATAACTTCTAAATGGTGGTAGCTCTGTTGCAAAATCGACATTAGCGCCGCTTCAATATATTTTTCAGCATTATAACAGGGAATAATAACTGAAACTAAAGCTTCATTTTTCATTATTTTGACTCATTCAATAAATAACATTGTTCAAAATCTTGTAACCACGTTTGGTAGAATGAGGCATTCTTACCATAAGAATTATCATAAATATAAACTGTTTTCCCTAAAAGAATACCCAAAATAAAACAATGAAGACGTGTAGTATAAATAGTATCGTAATAATTCAGAAAATTAATTCCTAATTCCATATAAAATTCTCGACGATTTTCTATTTTTTCAATCGGCTGGCAATACAACGGCATAAATATCGGCATATGATTAGCAACTTTAAATAAAAACTCTCTAAAACTAAAAGAAGAAAAATTAGGATTATATTTAATCAGTTGTTTAAATTCTTTTTCAAAACTTGGCCAGTCAGATACAGTAACATTTTCCACTTCGGTTACTTCGTGATAATCTACCTCTATATTTAATTCTTTATCTGTACGTTTTACAAATAATGTTTTTCCACTTTTTTCTTCTTGAATAAAATTATCCAAATTTAAACAAAATGCCATATCAGGCAGCAGTAAGATCTGACACTTTGTAAAATATTTATTCAAAATACCATAAGAAATTTGATCTCTAGCACAAATAGTTACATTACCGTGTGCATTAAAAATTTCAGCACTCTTTTCCAAATTTTGTTGTGATTGGAAATAAACTGTTTGTGGAAAAACAATAATTTTATTTTCTCTGCAATGAGAAGTAATATTTTCTCTTAATTTTTGACACACTTCCCACACATCACCGAAATTACCACCACCATGAAATAAAATAATATCACTCTTATCGATTTTCTTCATATCGACATTGTAATAAGGCGCTGAATATTTGAGTTTATGTGGAAGTCGAGATAAATACGCCAATTCACCTGCCCAAATTGCTTGATCACCAATATTTTGATGATCCGGAATGTCTAATAATACATAATCTCCATCAATTAATGGATCAAGACGATCATAAATAATTTCACTTAAACGAGATAACTGCTTTCTATTTGGATTAATCATAAAACTCTCTCTTTTAATTTCTGTACGATTTTGCTAAGTAATTGCTGATTTAAAAATAGAGAAATAATTAATGCAATTACAAACAAACTCCAATTAATATAAACCTGATTTAACCTAACAAGATAACAATAGCCTAAACTTAAAATAAGCGGCATCCAGAAAGACTTTATTGTTAAAACTACAGGATAAAAACTTTTTACATCCTGCTGACGAATAACAAATACCAAAATAAAACTTAATAACGTTCCCAATGCTGCTGCAAATAACCCAATATATTCAATTAAGAAATAGCTAATCATAATATTAACAACCGCACCAATAATTGTCGTTATTAATATTTTTAATGTATTTTTTTTCTGTTGATATGCCGTGCCTAAAAAGGCGCAGAATGAAGTGAATATCGTTGCTAACACCAAAATCGGCATATATTGCCACGCTTCATAAAATTGGGATGAAAAAAGATAATGAATTAATGGTTCACTAATGCTGATAAAAATTAAACCTATCGAGAACATAAATTTGGATAATTGTGAAAATGTATTTGTTGTTATCTCACGATAATCCGCTTTATCATCTTTTAAGATAACATCTTGCCACGCTAATAAAAAGAGTGAAAAAATAATCATTAAAATGCTAGGCAATCGTGATGAAACCGCATAAATACCGTTTGCTGCTGTATTTAACTGTTGGAAAATAATATACTTATTTGCCATCGTCATTAACCACCAGCTCACTGCATTGGGAACTAATGGCAAAGAATAACTTAACATCGGTATAATTAATTTTTTATCAATATATTTTCCTGATAAATAATGGTAAATTTTCCAACGCCATAAAATAATAATATTCACAACAATATTCGCTACAATCATTGCTAATAATACAGCTTGCAATTTGTTATTGCATACCCATAAAAATACTAATGAAAACAATAACAGCAATAACGAATATAAAATTCCAATTAGTGCAAATTTTTGTGTTAATCCCAATCCGCGTAATACTTGTTGTAAAATAAAAAAAAGTGCAGAAAAGAAAAGAAATAACATTGTTTCCAATACATAAGGTTGTGGTTCAAAATAGACAACAATTCCCACAACAATAAATGTAATGATCGTTGCAACGAGGAATAAACTTAATGCCGTTATAATGACCTGTTCGGCACTGCTTGTTTTATCTGTCGCAATCAACCAACGATAAATTGCATCAGATAATTGCAATGTTATTAATGGGGTAACCAATAAAACAAATGTTAAAATCAAATCATATTGCCCCATTTCCACTGTCGTTAAATAGAGTGAAAACAGCGGCAATAACAGAAATGACAAAATTTTTGAACCAAAACTACCAATACTATAAATCAATGTATTTTTCAGTAGTTTATCTCCAATTGCATTCGACATATTAATCTTTCTTTAATACTTTAATAAATAGTAAAATTAAACACGATAATATAAATCCAAACAACACGCCAATTGCCAAAATTAAACTTTTTTGTGGTTTAATTTTAACCGGAAAACTTGGAGGATTTTTATATTGAAAAATATTTATTTTCAATTTATCAGTTTCATCTACCAATTTTACCAACTCTGCTATCTGTGTTTTTGCTTGATAATAAGAAATAGGATAAATAATATTTTGCTGCTGTATTGCTTCAATTTGTGCAGCTAAATTTTCTCGTCCTAATAAATACAGATAAGGATTATCTAATTGTGTTATATTTTTCGCCAAATCAATATTAACATTGATATTAATATTATTTCCCTTATTTTTCTCTACTAATGCAGTAACATTATAAGCAGTCTGTAGATATTGCAAATAAGTCTGTTTTTCCAACATTAACTGATCAGTAATTTGCTGTTGTTGGTATTTTAAAGCCTTAATTTTCTGTTTAATTTGAATTAATAAATTTTCAATTTCTTGTTGATAAGTAATACGATTGACATATTTTACAAAGCCATCCAATGTTGATTGCAATAGCTGCTCATCATTATCAATAAAACTAATTTTAACGGATGGAATATCTGCTAAAGCCCTATTTTCTGCCGTAATTACAGTAATATTATTTCCTTTTTTAGTCATATCTGGTGTAATTACTGAAATACTTTTAATTAATCTATTCAAAAGAGCTTGCTTCTGCGCGTCGCTTTGATTTACACTGAGTCGTTGATAAAGGGGAGATTCCAAAAAATATTGTTTACGAGCATCAATAATCGAAATATTATTAACGAACTGATTAAACAAAGAACTTGAAATACCCTGCATAGAAAAAGGCTCATTACTAATTAAGCTATAACGTTGCTGCAAATCTAGCAATGCCTCAATAGAACCATTACTTGCCGGCACTGCTTCAGCACTACTACTCCACTCCGGTTTAATTGTATTTACATAAAGATAAGAAACAAAAGTAAACAATAAAGTAGATAACAAAATCCACCATTTTTTGCGCCAATAATATTGAAATAATACAATAAGATTAAAATTATCGTCTGTTCTTACACTAGATTCTGATGTCATATTTGAAATATCCTTTATGCCTTCTTTGTAAGATTTAATCTCAACAGAAAAAGATTAACTCATATAAAAAGCCATTTGATTAGTGGTTATTATAGCTTGAGATAAGTGACTTATTTTACACTTAGCACTACTAAAAATAAATTGAAAAGAAAAAGGCTTATTAATGTTTTTAACAAGCCTTTATCAAATAGAGAAGAACAATTAGTTAGTTGAAATCACGACACGGCGATTTGGGGCTAAACATTGACGCAATTCTGCGCCGGTTTCATTCTCACACGCTTTAACCTGATCTGCCTTGCCCATTCCGCTCGCCTGAATATGAGAAGCCGGAATACCTAACGCGACCATCGCATTTTTCACTGCCACGGCACGACGTTGAGAAAGAGCTAAATTATAAGACTCTGAACCTAAACGATCCGTATAACCAGTGATCCAAATCTGTTTATTTTTAGACAATTTATTGACTAAATCTTCAATTACTTTTTGACTTTCCGGTTTTAAGTTGGCTGAATCGAAGTCAAATAGGAAATCACTTGAAAGCTGATACTCGGTACGATCACCACAACCTTCCGGTAACCAGAAGAAAGATTGTGCTTCCATATTTTTATCAAACAAGATTTTATATTGACAAATTTTATGCACACCATTTTCACGATAATTAAATACATAATCCCATTCGTGTACACCGAAAAGCCCTTCAGCAAAATGAGGACGACCAATCAAGTAATAAATCTGATCTTTGTTCATTCCTTTTTCAATCATATGAACATTATCCCAATTTGGCCAAGTTCCTTTTTGAGAACCGTTACTATTGAATAAGCTTTCTTCAATTTTTGGCCATACCGGTTTATCCGTAGTCCCCTCATCACTGACTTTACTTAAGTTTCCACAAGCAGCCAGTGCAATCGATAACGCAGCAGGCACGAGTAATTTTGTCAATTTCATAAACCCTATCCTTTAAATTAAATTTACGTTAAAACGATAAAAAACGCCTTTAATTCTACCGAATAAAAGCACATTTTGCATTTATTTAAATTAATTTTTCTTCACAATTGCCGCAATTTCCTCTGCATACTGTTGAGCCAACTCTTGATCTTCACATTCAACCATCACACGAATAACAGGTTCTGTGCCGGATTTACGCAATAACACGCGCCCCTTGCCGTGTAATTTTTGTTCAACTTCTGCAGCAGCTTGTTTTACGGCTTCGTTTTCCAAAGGATTACTTCCCGCTTCAAAACGAACATTGATTAACACTTGTGGGAATAACTGTACCCCACTAGCCAACTCATTCAATGATAAACCGTGATTGACCATTGCTGCCAATACTTCCAATGAAGCAACAATACCATCACCGGTTGTGTTTTTCTCAGAAATAATAATGTGTCCAGAATTTTCGCCACCTAATTTCCAGCCGCGTTCCTGCATCTGTTCCAATACATAACGATCGCCCACTTTGGCTCGAACAAACGGAATACCTAACATTTTTAATGCCAATTCTAAGCTCATATTGCTCATTAAAGTGCCGACAACACCGCCGGAGAGTTTACCGGAACGCAAAGCTTCACGAGCAATGATGAAAAGAATTTGGTCACCATCCACTTTATTGCCTAAATGATCAACCATCATAATACGATCACCATCACCGTCATAAGCTAAGCCGACATCCGCTTTGCTTTGTACAACCACTTCCTGCAATGCACGCACATCCGTTGCACCACAACGTTCATTGATATTCATACCGTCCGGTTTGGTGCCGATTTCAATTACGGTTGCGCCAAGCTCACGCATAACATTCGGTGCAATGTGGTAAGTGGCACCATTGGCACAATCCACCACAATTTTTAACCCTTCCAAACTTAAATGCGCCGGGAATGTGCTTTTACAAAATTCGATATAACGACCGGCAGCATCATTGATACGACTGGCTTTACCCAATTCCGCAGATTCAACACAGGTCATTGGTTGTTCCAACAGTTCCTCAATCGCTAATTCAATATCATCCGGCAATTTAGTACCGTGTGCAGAGAAAAATTTAATCCCATTATCATAATAAGGGTTGTGTGATGCAGAAATCACAATGCCGGCTTCCGCACGGAAAGTTCTAGTTAAATAGGCGATTGCCGGTGTCGGCATTGGACCAACAAATGCCGCTGACAATCCTGCGGCTGCCAAACCAGCTTCCAATGCCGATTCCAACATATAACCGGAAATACGAGTATCTTTACCAATCAACACTTTTCTTGAACCTTGCGTTGCCAACACTTTTCCGGCTGCCCATCCCAATTTCAATGCAAATTCCGGTGTAATCGGATAAGTACCAACACGTCCACGCACACCATCAGTACCAAAATATTTACGTTCTGCCATTTTTATTCCTTATTTAGTTTGTTCAAACAGTAAAATGTCGCCATTCTACTCCAAATTACGCATTAATCAGTATGCCTACCTAAAAATTTGTTTAATTAAATTGCCGCTTTTGTCGCCTGCCATACTTTTAACGCATCAACTGTCGCTTCAACATCGTGCACTCTGACAATATGCGCTCCTTTCATTACTGAAATCAACGCACCGGCAACACTGCCTACTAAGCGATGATTGACATCTTTCTGCAACAAATTACCGATCATCGATTTTCGTGACAAGCCGATTAATAACGGATAACCGGTGGCAACAAATTGCTCTAAATGATTCAATAATTGGTAATTGTGCTGCAAAGTTTTACCGAAACCGAAGCCGATATCCAAAATAATATTTTCTTTTCGCACACCTGCCTGCTCACAAATCGCTGCCCGTTGTAACAACCACGCCAGCACCTCTTCCACCACATTCTGATATTCAGGGTTAGCTTGCATTGTTTTCGGTTGTCCCTGCATATGCATTAAGCAGACCGGCAAATCCAATTCTGCTGCTGTTTGTAAAGCATTCTCTTCTGTTAATGCGCGAATATCATTAATTAAGTCCATTCCGACATCCGCGGCGGCTTTCATTACTTCCGCTTTTGAGGTATCCACTGAAATCCAACAATCAAAACGCTGTCTAATCGCTTCAACCACAGGAATCACCCGATCCAATTCTTGCTGCAACGTTACCTCTTCCGCCATTGATCGTGTCGATTCACCACCAACATCAATAATGCTCGCACCTTGTTTTAGCATCTCTTCGGCGTGATATAACGCTTTATCCAATGAAAAAAATTTACCGCTATCAGAAAATGAGTCCGGCGTTACATTAAGAATTCCCATCACTTGCGCTTGGGAAAGATCCAATACTCGTTGATTTTTACTATATAGTTTCATTCCTGCCTTCTTAAAATGGTTATAAATCCAATCTCTATTTTTTCGTTCTGCTCACTACCGGTGTGCCTTTAAGCCATTTTCGTAACCAAAAACGATTCGGTGCCAATTCCGTTAAAATATCTTGCCCCAGTGGCAACGGTTCACCATAAATTAGGGAAGCTAAGGTTTCTGCCAATAATGGTGCAGAAGTCAAGCCTCTTGAACCCAATGCCCCGAACAGATATAAATTCGGATAATATGCCGCGGTTGCTATGGTTTGACGGCGACGACGTAAATTAAAAATATTGTGATAATCTTGCGTTTGCTGCGCAAAATCACCCACATTGCCACAAATCGGCAGCCGGTCGCGAACACTACAACGCACGCCGGTTCGTGCTAAATTCGCACTGACATCAATCTCTTCCACCCAAGATACCGGTGCTAAATTTTGTTGAATTTTTTGCTGATTTTCACGCTGTTCCTGTTCACTAAAATCGCGTGTTTCGCAATTTCGGATATGGCTTGCACCTAAACAGTGGAATTGTTTAGCCGTATCCACCGGCGTTAAATAACCGTCATAACATAATATTGCTTTGAGCCGTTGTAAATGAGGTGAAGTCGGGATTTGACTCACTTGCCCACGCACTGAGTAGGTCGGCAACTCTTCCGTTTGTGAAAAACAATTTAATTTATGCCCATTGGCAATCACCACCGTTGGATGTTCGAACTGCTGTTCGCCGCTGAACAATGTCCATTTCCCTTGATCATATTGCAAACAATCAATAGCTGTTTTTGTCACAATTTTAACGCCTTTCCGTTGCAAAAATTGTGCCGTATTCTGCACCATTTGTCGTGGATTCAACCAAGCTGCACCGTGGATCACTGCTCCGTCACAATTTATCTCAACACCGGCTCGTTCACTTAATTGCACTGCAGTCTGTAACTGAAACAGGCTTTCCGGAAAACCACGATCGGCAATTTTCTGCAATTTTTTCAGCACCGATGCTTGATAACCGCATAACAATACATCACACCACTGATATTCAAAATCGACTTGGTTCGTTAGCTGTCGCAAAAATTGTTGCCCATAAGCAAAGGCATAGGCATAAAAACGGCAATGACGCTCATCATCATCGCTTAGTTGCGGATAAAATGCTCCTTGTTTATTACCGGAAGCATTTAAGGCTAAATCATCATCCTGACAATAGATTGTGACTCGGCATCCTCGTTGCCACAAAGAGTAGGCTAAACAAACACTGGCAACACCGCCACCAATAATAGCTACTTCATCCTTTTGTTGGGCTGCTTTCGGTAAATACCAAGGTAACGCAAACGCCTGTTTTATCGCCGTAGTTTTCACACCTTGTAGGCATTCTCTTTTTCGACCGAAACCTTTCCGTTTTTCCACTTGAAAACCTGCTGCAAGCAAGCCTTTTCGTACTAAAGAAGCTGCGGTAAACGTAGCAAATGTACCGCCAACCGCCGTTAAACGATACATTTGTTGAAATAGAAAATCGCTCCACATCGTTGGATTTTTACTTGGCGCAAAACCGTCTAAAAACCACGCATCGACACGTTCATTATAATAATCGCCAAGCTGTGGCAAATTCTCAAGCAAATCGCCAAACCACAGATCCAAATAGATGTCTGACGAAAAATGGTAACGATAACACCCGGAGATCGGTTGCTGCCAATGCAACAAGAGTTGTTGCAACAATGATTCAAATTGAGGGTAAGCCTGATAAGCCTGCTCCAATGCAGTTTTGGTAAGAGGATATTTCTCAAAGCTAATAAAAAAGAGACGTTTCAACGGTGATTGTGGAAAACGCGCTTTGAATTGATGAAACAGATCACACACCGCAAAAAAATTTAAACCGGTACCAAATCCGGTTTCTGCAATCACAAAATGCGATGCGGAATGCTGTTGCCAACGCTGCCATAAGGCATTTCCCTGCTGAAAAACATAACGACTCTCTTCTAATCCATCTTCAGCAGAAAAATAGATATCGCCAAATTGTTCCGATTTCGGCGTTTGCATTTCAAAAGCAATCTGTGCAAACGAGATTTTTTGAATAGACATAACAATCCATAACAACCTTTATCAAGGTAGCTAATGATATTATAATGGGCGCTCGATTTCACCAAAATCTCCCGATCGGTTGAAACATTTGACTTTATCACCGATAATTTGTGGGCAAATTAAACGCTCTGTCGGATACGAATAAATTCACTATTCTCAGTTTGAATTGTTCAATAGCGTTTTAAAATGGTCTTATCTGTTGGCGGTTTTGCAAAAATTTCTTGTAATCTAGGAAATTCCTAGTATAACAACCAACAATTTTTTAATTTTTATATCAAAAGCGACATTAAGGACAACGAATGAAAAGAGCTGTAATTACTGGTTTTGGCGTTATTTCCAGTATCGGAAATAACAAAGACGAAGTGTTGGCGTCATTATTAGAAGGGAAATCAGGTATTACTACTATGCCGGAATTTGTTGAAGTGGGGATGCGTTCTCACGTTGCTGGCACAGTAAAAATCACCCCAAGCGAACATATTGATCGCAAAGTAATGCGTTTTATGGGTAATGCCGCTGCTTATGCTTATCTTTCTATGAAAGAAGCGATTGCGGACGCCGGATTAAGCGAAGAAATGGTATCCAATGAAAGAACCGGTTTAGTGGTCGGTGCCGGTACCGGTTCCGCACACAATCAAATCGTAGCCGCTGATGCAATGCGTACACCTCGCGGCGTCAAAGCTATCGGGCCTTATGCTGTAACGCGTACCATGGCATCAAGTGTATCCGCCTGTTTAGCAACGCCATTCAAAATCAAAGGCGTTAATTACAGTATCAGCTCAGCCTGTGCCACCTCTGCTCATTGTATCGGACACGCAGTTGAATTAATCCAATTGGGTAAACAAGATGTTGTATTCGCCGGCGGTGCGGAAGAGTTATCTTGGGAATGTGCCTGTGAATTTGATGCAATGGGTGCTGTTTCAACAAAATATAACGATACTCCGGAAAAGGCTTCTCGTGCTTATGACGCTAACCGTGACGGTTTCGTTATTGCCGGTGGCGGCGGTATTGTCGTTGTTGAAGAATTGGAACACGCATTGGCTCGCGGTGCAAAAATTTATGCTGAAATCGTAGGCTATGGCGCAACATCCGATGGTTACGATATGGTAGCACCAAGCGGAGAGGGTGCAGAACGTTGTATGAAACAAGCGTTAGCAACCGTTGATACACCGATTGACTATCTTAACGTACACGGCACTTCAACTCCAGTTGGTGACGTAAAAGAACTTGAAGCAATCAAAAATGTCTTTGCTGATAAAATGCCAGCAATTTCTTCAACAAAATCAATGACCGGTCACTCTTTAGGTGCGGCAGGGGTACACGAAGCTATCTACACTTTATTAATGTTAGAACACAACTTTATCGCGCCAAGCATTAATATTGAAACACTTGATGAACGTGCTGAAGGTTGCAATATCATCACTAAAACCATCCGTAATGCCAACTTACAGACTGTAATGTCAAACAGTTTTGGTTTCGGCGGAACTAACGCAACATTAGTGTTCAAACGCTATCAAGCATAATTTATTCATTTATCAATTATTCTTATATAAAGAGATCTAAATAGTTAGATCTCTTTTTTATTTATCACATCCAGGAAGATTTTGATTTCTGATAACCACAGAATAGAGCCAATCATCAACATATATAAAAAGAGCACAGGAGCGGCAATGATTAGCGATAAGCAGTGCTGCAATTAAACCAAAACCAATTGCAAGAATAAGCAGAAAAATTAGTGTAATCATCGTTCGCTCCTTTATCGAGGAATAATTGTTGAACAATGAAAATACAGCGATAACAAAAAACCGCCTTTTTATCGGCGGTCTTTTTTTGAAATCTTTTTAGTGGTGCCTAGGGCCGGACTCGAACCGGCACACCCGAAGGCGGTTGATTTTGAATCAACTGCGTCTACCAATTTCGCCACCCAGGCATCAGTGAACGAGGTGCATTATACGGATGTTTACGACGGTTGCAAGCATAAAATTCACGAAAATGTTCGTTCGGTGCTATTTTCAACAATTTTAGCTAAATTGTATTTTTCTTATCCGATATTGCACCTATTTTTTATGATTTCCCTATGATTAACGACAAAATTCCTGCAGCAATTAATGGTCCGACAGGCACTCCACCTAAAAAAGCAACTCCCAAAATGGTGCCAATCAATAACCCGGTTACCAGTGTTGGCGAGCCGCTCATCAAGGAAACGCCTCTACCCCCTAACCAAGCAACCAAAATCCCTACGGCAATAGATAAAAACATTTTCCAATGCAATAACTGTTTTAATTCCGGCAAGCTGATTTTTCCGGATACCAGAGGGCTTAAAACCCCGATAGTTAAGATAATAATACCAATGGTCAAACCATATTTATCCAGCCAAACAATATGCTTTGCTAATGGCGTTTGTTGCATTAATAACAAGACTGATGCCGCCACAGTGACCGAACTATTATGTCCAATAACGCCTAGTGCAATTAAAGCGACTAAAAAAAGTGCTATCCCATTAAATTGTAAAGACATTTTTCTTCCTCAATCCAAAACCACCAAATCCGGTAAAGTTGCAAAACATTGATTTTTCACTGTTTCATAAAAATCATCAATATAAGCAACGTTTCGATCTTCCTCTCGAATTGCCGCATATAAATTACTATATAAACCTTTTTCAGTAATTTTTCTCGCCACAACATACCCTTTTTCTAAATAAGGTAATACTGCCCAGTACGGTAATGCCGCAATCCCTCGTTTACTGGCGACCAATTGTATCATTGCAATGGTTAACTCTGTAGTCCGTCTAATCGGATTTATTCCTGCCGGTTTCAGCACCTTACGCAATAAATCCAGCATATCATCCGGCACCGGATAGGTAATCAACGTTTGATCGACAAAATCTTGTGCTTGCCAAACCTCTTTACTTGCCAGTTCGTGATCTCTCGCACAAATCCCCACCATTTCATAAGCAAACAAAGGACGATGGATCACTTCACTGTCTTCTTCCATTTCCGATACCACTGCCCAATCGGCACGATTGGTTAACAATAATCCCACCGGATCGGTCTGGAAACCGGAAACAATATCCAATTCAACCAAGCCCCAATGTTGTCGAAACTGATCCATTGCCGGCATTAACCAATCAAAACAGGTATGACACTCTACTGCAATGCGTAACTCCCCTGCTTCCCCCTGTTTAACCCGCGCTAAATCACGCTCCGCAATAACCACTTTCGGCAGCACCTCATTTGCCAACTGAATCAAACGCTCTCCGGCGGCAGTAAAGCGAATAGGCGATGTTTTCCGTTCAAATAAAGGTAAGCCGAACTGCTCTTCCATTAGTTTTAATTGATGAGAAAGTGCCGATTGCGTTAAATAAATGCGTTTCGCAGCTGAAGACACACTGCCGGTCTCCTTTAATGCCAATAACGTTTTTAAATGTCGTAATTCTAAAAAGGTAGGTTTCATCTTTATTAATTTAATTCATCTTAAATATGAAAATTATGAGCTTTCATCATACAGAATTTTTCGTTATTCTGCATCACATAAAGACGTTTAGACGTCTATTCAGATCAATTTTAATATAAAAATATAAGGAGATGCATTATGACAACATTTCACCTTTTAGGTTTTCCTCGCGTTGGCGCAAAGCGTGAACTAAAATTCGCTCAAGAACGTTATTGGCGACAAGAGTTATCTGAACAGGATTTATTAACCGTTGCAAAATTATTAAGAGAAAAAAATTGGCAACACCAAGCCGCCGCCAATGCGGATTATGTGGCAGTGGCAGATTTCACTTTTTATGATCATATTTTAGATCTGCAAGTGGCAACCGGAGCAATTCCAGCGCGTTTCGGTTTTGATAGCCAGCAATTAACGCTTGATCAATATTTCCAACTGGCGCGTGGTAACAAAGAGCAATTCGCCATTGAGATGACAAAATGGTTTGATACCAACTATCACTATTTAGTACCGGAATTCCACAAAAACACCGAATTTAAAGCTAACCCAGCCCATTATGTGCAACAAATTCGTGAAGCAAAAGCCCTTGGTTTAAATGTGAAACCGACCATTGTTGGCCCATTGACGTTCTTACATTTAGGTAAGGAAAAAGGTGAAGCCTTTGATCGCTTTGAATTATTAAGCAAACTCGTGCCTGTTTATGTGGAAATTCTCAATGCGTTAGCGGCAGAAGGCGTGGAATGGATTCAAATTGACGAGCCAGCCCTTGCGGTAGATTTGCCTGCTGAGTGGGTTGCAGCGTATCAAGCGGTTTATGCTGAGTTAAGCGAAAAAGTAAACGCAAAATTATTATTGGCGACCTATTTTGGTTCGGTAGCAGAACACGCTAACTTATTGAAATCCTTACCTGTGGACGGCTTACACATCGATTTAGTGCGTGCGCCTGAGCAACTGGCTGCCTTTGCCGATTATGACAAAGTACTTTCAGCCGGTGTGATTGACGGACGCAACGTATGGCGTGCCAATCTGAACCAAGTGTTAGACGTGCTTGAGCCGTTAAAAGCGAAATTGGGTGAGCGTTTATGGATTGCGCCAAGCTGCTCTTTATTACATTGTCCGTACGATTTATCGGTGGAAGTGCAATTAAAAGAAAACAAACCTGAGCTTTATAACTGGTTGGCATTCACGCTTCAAAAAGTGCAAGAATTATCGGTAATTAAGACTGCACTTGAGCAAGGCCGTGCCGCAGTGCAAGCAGAATTAGCTGCTAGCCAAGCCGCTGCAGATGCGCGAGCCAACAGCACTGAAATTCATCGTCCGGAAGTGGCTGAACGTTTAGCCAATTTGCCGGTAGGCGCAGATCAACGTAAATCGCCATTTGCTGAGCGTATTGCCAAACAAAATGCGTGGTTAAATTTACCTTTGTTACCAACTACGACGATCGGTTCATTCCCACAAACCAGTGAAATTCGCCACGCTCGTGCACAATTTAAAAAAGGAGCATTAAGCCTTGAAGATTACGAAGCGGCGATGAAAAAAGAGATTGAATTGGTGGTGCGGGAACAAGAGCGTCTAGATTTAGACGTGCTAGTACACGGCGAAGCGGAACGTAACGATATGGTGGAATACTTCGGTGAATTATTAGACGGATTCGCTTTCACCAAATTCGGTTGGGTACAAAGCTATGGTTCACGTTGCGTTAAGCCGCCAATTATTTACGGTGATGTGGTTCGTCCTGTGCCGATGACAGTTCGTTGGTCGCAATATGCACAAAGCCTAACCAACAAAGTGATGAAAGGAATGCTCACCGGCCCGGTTACGATTTTAC
The DNA here is from genome assembly GCF_001678575.1 of Gallibacterium genomosp. 1. Taxonomy (NCBI): domain Bacteria; kingdom Pseudomonadati; phylum Pseudomonadota; class Gammaproteobacteria; order Pasteurellales; family Pasteurellaceae; genus Gallibacterium; species Gallibacterium genomosp. 1. Next base: position 66,044 of record NZ_JTJP01000026.1, on the reverse strand, counting down.
AATGGTCGTTCGTGCGAAACGATATTCCACGCGCCACTGTGTGTAAACAAATTGGCGTGGCACTTTCTGATGAAGTGTTGGATTTAGAAAAAGCCGGCATTAAAGTGATCCAAATTGATGAGCCGGCAATCCGTGAAGGCTTACCGCTCAAACGTGCCGATTGGGACGCGTATCTACAATGGGCAGGCGAAGCATTCCGTTTAAGCTCAATGGGCGTGCAAGATGATACACAAATTCACACTCATATGTGTTATTCCGAGTTTAACGACATTCTGCCAGCCATCGCCGCTCTTGATGCAGACGTGATCACCATTGAAACTTCACGTTCAGATATGGAGTTGTTAAACGCATTCGCCGATTTCAAATATCCAAACGATATTGGCCCAGGTGTGTACGATATTCACAGCCCACGCGTACCAAAAGCAGAAGAAATTGAACATCTGCTACGCAAAGCCTTGAAAGTAGTACCAAAAGAGCGTTTATGGGTGAACCCGGACTGCGGCTTAAAAACTCGTGGTTGGACAGAAACCGTACAGCAATTGGAAGTAATGGTTGAAGTGACCAAAAAATTACGTGCGGAATTAAATTAATATATAGAATAGATAAGGTGCGGTTTCCATCCGCACCTTTTCATTATGAACAGAATAAATCCTCATTTACAGTCAAATTAAACAACATTTGCATTTTCCTCGACAAACGGCAATATCGGTTCTCATCACCGTTTTTAACACATTGCATCAATGCTCGTCTTCCCTAAAGTTTCAATATTTGCAAATTCAACAGCAACAAAAAACTTCCCGTTATAAATGATATGAAACAAAGATTTGTAATGATTATTTAAAATATTCTAGGAATTGAATTTTGATTTGGTTAGACTAACGCGCACAAATGAAAATTTTTTAGGAAAAATTATGGATAATGGTAACAAGGTCGAATTATTGGTCAATGTTACCCCGAACGAAACAAGGATTGCCCTGGTTGCAGGGGGAATTTTGCGTGAAGTGCATATTGAACGGGAAACAAAACGGGGAATTGTTGGCAATATATATAAGGGTCGGGTAACACGAGTTTTACCCGGAATGCAATCTGCTTTCGTTGATATCGGTTTGGAAAAAGCGGCTTTTTTACACGCTTCCGATATCGTGTCTCACACTGAATGTGTCGATGAAAATGAACAAAAGCAGTTTGTGGTTAAAGACATTGCGGAATTGGTGCGTGAAGGACAAGATATTATTGTGCAGGTAGTTAAAGATCCGTTGGGAACAAAAGGTGCAAGATTAACCACAGATATTACACTTCCCTCCCGTTATTTGGTCTTTATGCCGGAAAACAGCCACGTCGGCGTATCACAACGCATTGAAAGTGAAGAAGAGCGCGCTCGTTTAAAAGAGTTGGTTACACCATTTTGCGATGAGTTGGGCGGTTTTATCATCCGTACTGCCGCAGAAAATGTTTCTCTGGAAGAGCTTAAACAGGATGAAGATTTTCTAAAGCGTTTGTGGCGTAAAGTGTTGGAACGCAAGGTGCGCTCTACCGCGCCGGCAATGCTTTACACCGAGCCGGCATTGGCACAACGCATTATTCGTGATTTTGTCGGGATGACGATTGATAGCATCCGCATTGATTCAAAATTAATCTTCCTTGAAGTTAAAGAATTTATTGAAGAATTCTTGCCTCATCTTACCCATACACTCTCCGTCTATACCGGTCCACAACCGTTATTTGATCTTTATAACGTTGAAGACAGCATCCAAAAGGCGTTGAATAAACGGGTTAATCTCAAGTCCGGCGGTTACCTGATTATTGAGCAGACCGAAGCAATGACCACAATTGATATTAATACCGGTGGTTTTGTCGGTCATCGTAATCTGGAAGAAACCATTTTTAATACCAACATTGAAGCGACACAAGCGATTGCCCAACAACTGCAATTACGTAATCTCGGTGGCATTATTATCATTGATTTTATTGATATGCAGCTGGCGGAACATCAAGAGCGGGTATTACAATCTTTACGTGATGCCTTAGCGAAAGATCGCGTAAAAACAACAGTTAACGGTTTTACGCAATTAGGTTTGGTGGAAATGACGCGTAAAAGAACACGGGAAAGTTTGGAACACGTTTTATGTGAAGAATGCCCAAACTGCCACGGACGCGGTCACGTAAAAAGTGTTGAAACGATTTGCTATGAAATTGCGCGTGAAATTATTCGTGTTCATCATCTCTACTCAAGCGAACAATTTTTGGTTTATGCCTCTCGAGCAGTGGCGGAACATTTGATTAATGAAGAAACACACGCCCTGCTTGCCGAAGTGGAAGTCTTCATTGGCAAGAAAGTGCAAATCAAAATGGAACCTTACTATACACAAGAACAGTTTGATGTTGTTGTGATGTAATAATGTTCAAATTTGTAGAACGACGCATCACTCATTACACGGTGAATTGCCCTATTTTGGGAGAGGTTAAACCTCTTCCAAATTCAATATGCTCTACCGTCGTGAACGGCGTGATTTCAACCATTTAGGAGAAACATAATGAGGCAGTTTTATCTATTCCGCCACGCACAAAGCCAAGCCAATGTGGGCGGAATGCCTCTGCCCGATCGAGAAATCCCTCTGACTGAACTCGGCCAACAACAGGCTTTAAACCGTTGCCAACAGTGGCACATTCAACCTTCTGCACTATACTGTTCCCAATTTTTACGTACCCAACAAACAGCACAACCTTTTGTACAAAAATATCAGTTACCGCTGCAACAGCTCTCTTGCTTAAACGAATTGAGTTATCTCGATTTTGCAATGATTCAATCGCTTACCACAGCCCAACGCCAACAACTTGCCGCGCAATATTGGCTCACTGCCGAACCGGAAGATAAACAAGCTGCACAATGCGACAGTTTTCTTGATTTTAGTCGGAGAATTGATGATTTTTGCCGGCAAATTACGACTTTTCCTGATAATAGTCTATTTTTTACGCACGGTATCTGGCTAGCACAACTATCGTGGAAAATTCTTGGTTATGATGTGAATAATAATCGAGATATGCAACGTTTCCGACAATTTACTCACGCTTTGGCAATTCCTAATACAGCCGCCTTTGTATTAACTGTTGATCATCACTGTTTACAGCTACAATATCTGGCAGATTATGCTGTTCTTGGTGTATAAACATTGTTATTTACAGAATGAACGGCATATAATGCTTACCATTTTTTAGAGCAATTTTTTACACATTAATCATATAATATGAAGATATTAGACCAAGTAGCAGATTCTTTATTAGCACCCAATCAACTTTCCATAGCACAACTGCCAACGATTTTTGATATTTTTTCCGATCGTCAAATCGATTTTGCCGATCTGTTCTTTCAGACTTCAATGGATGAAGTTTGGACATTGGAAGACGGCATTATCAAAGAGGGCGGATTTCATATCGATCAAGGTGTCGGCGTACGTGCTATCAGCGCAGAAAAAACCGGTTTTGCCTATTCGGATGTGATCAATTTGAACGCCTTGCACAATTGTGCTTCTGCCGCAAAAGGCATTGCTCAGCATAAATCGCCCGTTACTGCCATTTTTCCACAACAAGGTTTCAACGCAGTCGATCCAATTTTACGTTATGCCGCAATAAACCCTTTGGATACGCTATCGCGCGAGCAAAAAATTGCGCTGTTGCATTTGATTGATAACAGCGCGCGTGCGGAAGATCCACGAATCACTCGCGTATCCGTCACGCTTTCCACCTTATATGAAGAGGTGCTTATTGCCGCCACCGACGGCACTCTGGCTGCGGATATTCGTCCATTAATTCGTTTATCCATTTCTGTTTTAGCCGAACAGGACGGTCGCCGGGAACGTGGTAGCGCCGGAGTAGGCGGTCGTCGTGCATTAACTTGGTTTTTTGAAGATTATCAAGGTGAACAACGTGCCGTTTATTTTGCAAAACAAGCCGTTCGTCAAGCGTTGGTCAATCTTAATGCCATTGCCGCGCCTGCCGGAATGATGCCGGTGGTGTTGGGTGCCGGCTGGCCGGGAGTTTTATTGCACGAAGCAGTCGGACACGGTTTAGAAGGCGATTTTAATCGTAAAAAATCATCATTGTTCAGCGGCAAAATCGGTGAATTAGTCACTTCTCCGCTCTGCACCATTGTTGATGACGGCACCTTGCCGGATCGCCGCGGTTCACTCACGATTGATGATGAGGGTGTACCGGGACAATACAATGTTTTGATTAAAGACGGCGTTTTACAAGGTTATATGCAAGATAAATTGAATGCGCATTTAATGGGAATGAAACCCACCGGCAATGCCCGCCGCGAATCTTATGCCCATTTACCGATGCCGCGTATGACCAACACCTATATGCTACCGGGCGAACACCAGTTTGATGATTTGATTCAATCGGTCGATTATGGCGTTTACGCACCACACTTCGGTGGCGGTCAAGTCGACATCACTTCCGGCAAATTTGTGTTTTCCACTTCAGAAGCCTATTTAATCGAAAAAGGGAAAATCACCAAACCGATTAAAGGCGCAACCTTAATCGGCAGTGGGATTGAAGTGATGCAGAATGTATCAATGGTAGCGAATGAATTGGAGATTGATCACGGTATCGGCGTTTGCGGCAAACAGGGGCAAAGCGTACCGGTCGGCGTTGGTCAACCGGCATTGAAAATCGAAAAAATTACTGTCGGCGGCACCAATTAATGAATTGTTATGCAATTTAATTGATTAAATATTCAATTAAGCGTATTCTGAGTTCATTCTATTTTCAGAAAACAGATTGAGGCGAAAATGATGCAACAACAAATTAGACGTAGCGATTTTAATTATGTGATGGTTCAGAACTATACTCCGGCAAATTTTATTCCGGTTAAAGGGAAAGGAAGTCGCGTTTGGGATCAACAAGGCAAAGAGTATATTGATTTAACCGGCGGCATTGCCGTTAATGCATTGGGGCACTGTCCTGATGAACTTATTGAAGTATTACAACAACAAGGCTCAACTCTATGGCACTCCAGTAACTGGTTCACCAGCGAGCCGACCCTCGCCTTAGCAAAATCTTTAGTTGCAAAAACATTCGCTGAACGTGTTATGTTTGTTAATTCAGGAGCAGAAGCTAACGAGGCAGCATTGAAATTAGCACGTCGTTATGCAGTAGATCATTTTGGTTATCAAAAAAGTAAGATAATTTCTTTTAAACAGAGCTTCCACGGGCGTACTCTCTTTACTGTTAGCGTAGGCGGACAAGCAAAATATTCCGATGGTTTCGGGCCTAAACCGGCAGATATTATCCACGTTCCTTATAACGATTTAGAAGCCGTAAAAGCAGTAATTGACGATCATACGTGTGCCATCATTATTGAACCGATTCAAGGTGAAAGCGGTGTTATTCCTGCTGATAAAGCCTTTTTACAAGGATTGCGTGAATTGTGTGATCAATATCAAGCACTATTGATTTTTGATGAAGTACAAACTGGTATCGGTAGAACCGGATACCTTTACGCCTATATGCAATCCGGAGTTGTACCTGATATTTTAACCAGTGCTAAAGCATTGGCAAACGGCTTCCCTATCGGCGCAATGTTGACTACGGACAGAATCGCCACTAGCTTCAAACCGGGTGTACACGGTACAACATTCGGTGGGAATCCTTTAGCGTGCGCTATTGGTAATAAAGTAATCGAAATTATAGGTAATCTGAACTTTTTGCAAAAAGTTCAGGAAAAGGGTGAATTTATCAAACAACAGTTAGCAAAATTAAACCAACAAACACCGATTTTTAAACAAATTCGTGGTGAAGGATTATTAATCGGTGCAGAATTGGTTGAACAATATCAAGGGAAAGCAATGGATATTTGCCATATTGCCAATCAATTCGGTCTAATGTTGTTGGTCGCAGGTCCGAATGTCATTCGTTTTGCACCAGCGCTGAATATATCTCAGTCTGAATTGGATGAAGGATTAGAACGTTTTGCTAAAACCTTGACAGAATTCACAAAATAGTTATTGTGAGCTGGTCAAAGCAGAGTAAATGTGATAGCTTTTCAACGTTTTTATGCAAAGGAGTAATCAATAAATCACTATGAGTGACGAGCATTCGATAAATTCAAACGAAAGTAATTCTAAAAAAGGTTTCTTTCAATCTTTATTAAATAACTTCTTCCCAGCAGATCCTAAGAATCGGGAAGAACTGGTAGAAGCAATTCGTGATTCAGAACAAAATGAGGTCATCAATCAAGAAACACGACAAATGATTGAAGGGGTAATTGAAATTTCTGAATTACGGGTACGAGATATTATGATCCCCCGTTCACAAATTGTCTTTATTAATGCACAACAGAGTTTGTCTGAATGTCTTGATGTAATTATTGAATCTGCCCACTCACGTTTTCCAGTGATCGCAGATGAACGTGATAATGTCATTGGTCTATTGTTGGCAAAAGACCTATTGAAATATTTACGTCCGGATGCGCAACCTTTTTCTGTACACGAAGTGCTTCGTCCAGCAGTTATTATTCCGGAAAGCAAACGAGTCGATAGAATGTTGAAAGAATTTCGATCCGAGCGTTTTCATATGGCAGTTGTAGTAGATGAGTTCGGTTCAATTTCCGGATTGGTTACTATTGAAGATATTTTAGAACAGATTGTCGGAGATATCGAAGATGAATTTGATGAAGAGGACATTGAAGATATTCGTCAACTTTCAAAACATATCTATGTAGTGCAGGCTTTAACCGATATTGAAGATTTTAACCAATATTTCGGCACTGATTTTACCGGTGAAGAAGTTGACACTATCGGTGGTGTCATTATGCAGGCTTTCGGTTACCTACCAACAAGAGGTGAAAGCATCACACTAGATAATATTGAATTCAAAGTCACTTCTGCTGATAGCCGACGCATTATTCAATTACGTGTTATCATTCCTGATGAGCAATTAGAAAAAATGCAACAAGATAATCAGGAAAATAGCAATATATAATATGTTAAACTTGAAATGGCAGACTACATTATAGTCTGCCATTCTTTATTCTGAATTTAACAAAATAAGATTAAGATATTGAGATTATTATAATGTTAAAATATTTATATCCTATTCTTGCCGTTTTTTCCGGCATTATCGGTGTTTTTGCTTATGCCCCTTTCAATTATAGTTGGCTGGCTTTTATTTCTATTTTTTTACTATTAGCCGTTATTAAATATGCACCTTCGACTAAATTAGCATTAATATCCTCTTTTTTATGGGGGATGAGTTATTTTAGCTTCGGTTTAAATTGGATTAATATCAGTTTAGATCAATTTGGCGGTTTATCCATTACCGCAGCTTATAGTTTAGTAGTCGTTTTAGCTGCATATTTATCCCTATTTCCGCTATTATTTAGTTGGCTCATCCGAAAATTAGCGGTACAACAAGCTATTATTGTTGCTATTCTTTGGACTTTTACTGAATTTCTACGAGGTTGGTTATTTACCGGTTTTCCTTGGTTACAATTCGGTTATACTCAGATCGATACTTTTCTTGCTGGCATTGCTCCTTTCTTCGGTGTTCAGGGAATCACGTTCGTCATAGTCTGGTTATCTGCGCTCGGACTCAATATTATTCACAGCCTAAGCAACAAAAATGATCGCCATTTATTATTAGCAACATCACAAACTTTTCTAGTTATTATTTTAGTGGTTATTAGTTATTACAGTAATAAAATTACTTTTATCAAACAAAATACACAACAGAAACCGCTTACAATCACCTTAGTTCAAGGAAATATTGAACAGCAAAACAAATGGAATCCTGATTATATTTATCAATCACTCGATATTTATCAGAATCTAATTATGCCTCATCTAGGAAAAAGCGATATTATTATTTTGCCTGAATCTGTATTGCCATTATTAGAAAATCAGCTTACACCGTATATTGAGATGCTGTCGCGCTTATCACAACAATCTAATAGTGCTATTTTATTAGGTACAATTTATCAAGCAACCGGTAGTGAGCATTTATATAATTCATTAATTGCACTAACACCACAACAGCCTTATGACATTAACCATACATCACGATATTTAAAACATCATCTTGTGCCTTTCGGTGAATATATTCCTCTGCCATTTATTGAAAATATCATTAATATTCCTTTTTCCAGTATGTCTGCCGGTGGATTACAACAACCGCCACTACAAATAAAACAGGCAAATTTCACTAACGCAATTTGTTATGAAATCATTTTTGATAGTGAAGTACAAAAGAGTCTGCAACAAAATACTGATTTTCTGTTAACCATTTCCAATGATGCTTGGTTCGGCACTTCAATAGGCCCGTGGCAACATTTCCAAATGGCAAGAATGCGTGCATTAGAATTAGGGAAACCACTAATTCGGAGTACTAATACCGGCGTGACGGCGTTTATCGATCCATTCGGTAAAGTAATCAAACAAGCACCGCAATTCACAGCGACCACACTGACGACAGAAATGTATAAAGTCAGTGGGAAAACGCCATTTGCAGTATTTGGCAACACCCCACTTTATCTATTATCTATTATATTATTCTTCCTACATTTATTAGGAAGTTTATTAAGAAAAATACTATTGAAAAAAATACTGCCAAACCAATAGCTAGTTTGAAATTAATCTATCAATACAAAACTTATTTTCCACCTTAAGCAAACAAAAAACCGGTAATCTCTCGAATACCGGTTTTTGCTATTTATGATACAGATGACTAAAAACTAGCCTAAAATTTCACATAATGCTTTTCCAATATCGGCAAGGCTACGAACAGTTCTTACACCGGCTGCTTCTAATGCCGCATATTTTTCATCCGCTGTACCTTTACCGCCACTAATAATCGCACCGGCGTGTCCCATACGTTTGCCTTTCGGTGCAGTCACCCCGGCAATATAAGAAACGACAGGTTTAGTCACGTTTTGTTTAATATAAGCAGCAGCTTCTTCTTCCGCAGAACCACCGATTTCACCGATCATTACAATCGCTTTGGTTTCCGGATCAGCTTGGAATAATTTAAGAATATCAATGAAGCTTGAACCCGGAATCGGGTCACCACCGATACCAACACAGGTTGATTGGCCATAACCTTCATCTGTAGTTTGTTTTACTGCTTCATAGGTTAATGTACCTGAACGTGAAACAATGCCGATACTACCTTTTTTGTGAATATGTGCTGGCATAATACCGATTTTACATTCATCCGGAGTAATCACACCCGGACAGTTTGGTCCAATCATTCGTACACCGGTTTGATTTAATTTTTGTTTAACTACCAACATATCCTCGGTTGGAATACCCTCAGTGATACAAACGATTAATTGAATTCCAGCATCAATCGCTTCCAAAATCGCATCTTTACAACCAGGTGCAGGCACATAGATAACACTGGCAGTTGCACCGGTCGCTTCAACCGCTTCACGAACGGTATTGAATACAGGCAAACCTAAATGTGTAGTGCCGCCTTTATTCGGTGAAACACCACCGACAAGTTGTGTGCCGTAAGCTAACGCTTGTTCTGAATGGAATGTTCCTTGACCACCGGTAAAACCTTGGCAAATCACTTTTGTATTTTTATCAATTAAAATAGACATTATTTATCCTCCGCTGCTTTAACCACTAACTGCGCTGCTTCTGTTAATGAGTTGGCAGCTGTAATTTTAAGTCCGCTGTTGGCAAGAATTTCGCGTCCCAATTCAGCGTTATTACCTTCCAAACGCACAACTACCGGCACGTTAATTCCGACTTCTTTCACTGCATCAATAATACCGTTGGCAATTAAATCACAACGTACAATTCCACCAAAAATGTTGACTAATACAGCTTTTACATTCTTATCGGAAAGAATAATCTTGAAGGCAGTAGCAACGCGCTCTTTGGTTGCACCACCACCAACATCAAGGAAGTTTGCAGGATTACCACCGTGTAATTTAACGATATCCATTGTACCCATTGCCAAGCCTGCACCATTCACCATACAACCGATATTACCATCAAGAGCAACATAGTTAAGTTGTGATTCTTCTGCTTCTGCTTCACGAGGGTCTTCTTGGCTTAAATCACGCATTGCCAATAAATCCGGATGACGATATAACGCATTACCATCAATGACTACTTTTGCATCAAGACAGTGTAATTTACCGTTTTTCAAAATCACAAGAGGATTGATTTCAAGTAGAGAAGCATCTTTTTCAATAAATAATTTAGTTAATTGGCAAAACATTTGAGTAAATTGTTTGGTTTGTTCAGGATTTAAGCCAAGTTTAAATGCCAATTCACGACCTTGATAAGGCATACCGCCAATCAATGCGTCAACATACACTTTATGTAATAAATGTGGTGTTTTTGCCGCAACTTCTTCAATGTTCACGCCACCCTCAGTTGAAGCCATAAACACTACTGATTGTGATGAACGGTCGATAACCATACCAACATAAAGTTCTTTTTCAAGATCTGATGCTTCTTCCACATAAATTGTGTTGACCGGCTGTCCATTAGCATCAGTTTGGAAAGTCACTAAACGTTTACCTAACCATTTGTTAAAAAATTCAGTTAATTGCTCTTCTGTCTGAACCAATTTAACGCCACCGGCTTTACCACGTCCACCGGCGTGAACCTGACATTTGACCACCCATTCTTTACCACCCAATGTTTTCATTGCCTGCAAACCTTCTTCAACAGTTTGACAAGCAATACCTCTGCTCACTGGTAATTTATATTCAGCAAAAATCTGCTTACTTTGGTATTCATGTAAATTCATGATTTCTCCTATTTAGTATGTGCCTACCTTTACGGTAGGCATTGATTAAAGGTGATGGTTATTAAGTTTAGATTTCCAATAAAATACGTGTCGGATCTTCTAACAATTCTTTGATTGTAACTAAGAAACCAACAGATTCTCTGCCGTCTACCAAACGGTGGTCATAAGAGAGCGCCAAATACATCATTGGGCGAATTTCCACCTGACCGTTAACCGCTACCGGACGATCTTTAATCGCGTGCATACCAAGAATTGCACTTTGTGGCGGATTAATAATCGGAGTAGACATTAATGAGCCGAATACACCGCCATTGGTAATAGTGAAGTTACCGCCGGTTAAATCTTCAACGGTTAATTTGCCGTCACGACCTTTCTCAGCAAGTGATTTAATTTGTTTTTCAATTTCAGCCATACTGAGTTGATCACAATCGCGTAATACCGGAGTGACTAAGCCACGTGGGGTTGATACGGCAATGCTGATATCGAAATAGTTGTGGTAAACAATATCATCGCCATCAAGAGAAGCATTGATTTCCGGATAACGTTTCAAAGCTTCAACAACGGCTTTAACATAGAATGACATAAAGCCTAAACGAACACCGTGTTTTTTCTCGAACTGTTCGCCATACTGTTTACGCAATTTTTTAATTGGTGTCATATCCAATTCATTGAAAGTCGTCAACATTGCAGTGCTGTTTTTCGCTTCTAGTAGACGTTCTGCAATACGTTTACGTAAACGAGTCATCGGAACACGTTTTTCACTGCGTGCCGCTAATACCGGAGCCGGTTCAGCTGCTGCAGCTGCCGGTGCTTTAGATGCGGAAGCTAAATAAGCTTCAACATCTTCACGAGTTAAACGTCCGCCAACACCGGAACCTTTAATCTTGCTCGGCTCAAGATCATTTTCAGCCAATAGACGACGAACAGCTGGACTCAATGCATCATTTGTGCTTTCCGGCTCAATTGCCGCTTGTTGACGATCTGATGGTGTCGGTTCAGTTTTATTTACGCTGGCATTTGTTTCTTCGCCTTCTTTAACAGCACGTAATTTACCTAATATTTGTTTACTGACAACTGTTGCACCTTCTTCTTCCACAATAGCATCCAACACGCCATCAATAGGAGCGGGCACTTCTAAAACCACTTTATCTGTTTCAATTTCAACAAGGACTTCATCACGTTTAACGAATTCACCTGTTTTTTTATGCCAAGTTGCTACAGTCGCATCCGCTACAGATTCCGGTAAATCAGGAACAACAATTTCTTCAATATTACTCATTTATATAACCCTCTACTTTAGTTAGATTCTTTAATTTCAATAGTTAATGCATCATCAATCAATGCTTTTTGTTGTTTGATATGTAATGACATATAACCGACCGCCGGTGATGCAGATGCCGGACGACCTGCATAACGTAATTTTGCTCCTTCCGGTATAGAAGCATAGAAATTATGTTGGCTACAATACCACGCACCTTGGTTTTGCGGTTCTTCTTGACACCAAACAAAATCAGTAACGTGTTGATAAGCCGATAGAATTTCTTTGATCTCTTCGTGTGGATATGGATAAAGCTGTTCAATACGAACAATAGCAACATCCTTAATTTCACGTTTACGTCTTTCTTCCAACAGATCGTAATAGACCTTACCGGAACAAAGCACAACACGTTTCACCTGTTTTGCATCAATCGGATCAATTTCACCAATCGCATTCTTAAATGAACCGTCATACAACTCTTTCATTTCAGACACTGCCAATGGATGACGGAGCAAGGATTTCGGTGTAATCACGATCAATGGACGGCGTACCTTACGCAATAATTGACGTCTTAACATATGGTAAACCTGTGCCGGTGTTGACGGTACGCAAACTTGAATATTATCTTGTGCGCAAAGTTGTAGATAACGTTCCAAACGAGCAGATGAGTGTTCAGGCCCCTGACCTTCATAACCGTGAGGTAAAAGCATTACTAAACCGCACATTCTGCCCCATTTTTGTTCACCGGAGCTAATAAATTGGTCAATTACGACTTGTGCAACATTGGCGAAGTCGCCGAATTGTGCTTCCCACAACGTTAATGTTCTTGGTGTAGTGGTAGCAAAACCGTATTCAAATGCAAGAACAGACTCTTCTGATAATACGGAATCCCATACCTCAAATTCCCCTTGTTTACTATGAATATGTTGTAACGGGGTATAAGTTGTACCATTTTGTTGATTGTGCAACACAGCGTGACGATGGAAGAAGGTACCTCGACCAGCATCTTCACCGGATAAACGAATATGATTTCCATCATCCAATAACGTAGCATACGCCATTGTTTCTGCCATTCCCCAATCAAATGGTTTTTCACCACGAGCCATTGCCTGACGATCATTATAAATTTTCGCAACACGGCTTTGTAATATGTGATCTTCAGGGTATTCACTGATCTTATGTGCTAATGCTTTAAAACGCTCTTCTGGGAATTTACTTTCATAAGGAGAAGTCCAACTGTGATTTAGGTAAGGTAACCAATCGATCTTATTCATATCGATTGGCGTATATTCCGCTACTACGCACTCACCTTGGTCTAATTTATCACGGTAATCATTCGCCAAAGCAGTTGCTTCCTCATCACTAATAATTTGTTGTTGCACTAAATAATCGGCATACACTTTACGTGGGGTTGGATGACCTTTAATTTTCTTATACATCAAAGGTTGGGTGGCTGAAGGTTCATCTGCTTCATTATGCCCGTGACGACGATAAGAGATTAAATCAATGAAAATATCACGTTTGAATTTAGCCCGATATTCCACTGCAATGCGTCCAGCAAATGCCACTGCTTCCGGATCATCGCCATTTACATGGATAATCGGAGCCTGAATCATCTTTGCAATATCGGTACAGTATTCAGTAGAACGTGTATCGTGCGGATTAGAAGTAGTAAAGCCGATTTGGTTATTAATCACGATACGAATAGTACCACCAACAGTATAACCACGAGTTGCCGACATATTTAATGTTTCTTGCACAATACCTTGTCCAGCAACGGCAGAGTCACCGTGTACTGTTACCGCCAACACATTTTGACGTTCAGTATCATGGCTACGATTTTGTCTTGCTCGCACGGAACCAATAACAACTGGACTAACAATTTCCAAGTGAGAAGGGTTAAATGCTAACGCTAAGTGAACAAGACCGTATTCGGTCATAAAATTAGAAGAGAAACCTTGGTGATATTTCACATCACCGGTACGATCAGTGAAGTGTTTTCCGGCGAATTCATCAAACAACTCACTTGGTTTTTTACCTAGCACATTCACCAGCATATTCAAACGCCCACGGTGAGCCATTCCCATCACCACATCTTTTACCCCCTGTTTGCTGGCGTGACGGATTATCTCTTTCATTAAGGGAATAAAAGCATCACTACCTTCCAATGAAAAACGTTTTGCTCCCGGAAACTTTGCGCCTAAATAACGTTCCAAACCGTCCGCTGCGGTTAACTCTCTTAAGAAAGTCAACTGCTCTTCTTCACTGAACAACGGTTTATTCAAAACCGATTCTATTTTCTCTTGTAACCAACGACGAATATCAATATCAGTAATATGCATAAATTCAATCCCGATATGGCCACAATAAGTTTCTTTTAAAGCCTTATCGATTTCACGCAATGTCATACTTTCACGTTGGTACACATAATGTCCAATATTAAAGTGTTCATCCAACTCTTCGTCTGAAAAACCGTGGTAATGGTAATCCAATTCATCAATAACAGGTCTGTTCCACATTTTTAATGGATCAAGATCAGCATTGAGATGGCCTCTAAATCGATATGCATTAATCCATTGTAATAAACGCACCTGCTTCGCACCCGCCTCCGGATCGATAATAGTTTGCTGATTACGGCGACCTTCACTAGCCAATTTACGAAAATAATCTTTTACCGGTGCGTGAGGTTGGTCATTGTCGGTTTTCCATTGTTGGAAAATCTGTTGCCACTCATCGGATACACTGTTTGGATCAGTTAAATAAGATTCATAAAGATCTTCAATATAAGATTGATTTGCACCACCAAAAGCTGTGGAAGCAAGCCATTCTTTCATTGTATTGTTAGATTGCATTGATAAGTCCTTCATTTTTTACTTATAGTTGAACTACAACTTTGTTATTTTATCGGGTAAAACATTACTAATATACCCATTAAAATAACTAGATGATTCACTCTAAAGTGGAGTATGCTTATTATTATGCATTAAAAAAATTTTTTCTGTGACATTTGTTACATTTTTAACAAAAAAAAAACATAAAAATGCAAAAATTTTTTGATCTACCTCTAATTTTGAAAAAAAAGTGAGGGCAAGCAAAAAATAATGATGTTATATTGCATAACAACTTATTAACATACAGTTAAACAAACCCACAATATCATGCTGACTTTTTTCTAAAAAAGACAAGAAGGAGGAATTTATGTCAGAACTTACTGCAAAGCTAACTATCAGTGATGGAAGAGAATATGATTTGAATGTACATCGCGCTGAGTTAGGTTATGATGCGGTTGATGTGCAATCATTAACTTCACAAAAATTATTCACATTCGACCCGGGTTTAATGTCAACCGCCACTTGTAAATCTTCCATCACTTATATCGATGGAGACAAAGGCGTGTTATTACATCGTGGCTATCCAATCGATCAACTTGCAGAAAATGCTGATTATCTTGAAGTTGCCTATTTACTGCTTTTCGGTGAACGTCCGAATTTAGAGCAATACAAAGAATTCTCTCAATTAGTAAAAAGACACACTCTTGTACACGAACAATTAAGTCGCTTCTTTAACGGTTTCCGTCGTGACTCTCACCCTATGGCGGTAATGTGCGGTGTTAGTGGTGCATTAGCAGCGTTCTATCACGACTCTATCGATGTTAAAGATGCTAAAAACCGTGAATTGACAGCAATTCGCCTATTGGCAAAAATGCCAACCCTTGCGGCAATGTGTTATAAATATTCTATCGGCCAACCATTTATGTTCCCGCAAAATCATCTATCTTATGCGGGTAATTTCCTTTATATGATGTTCGCTACACCTTGCGAACCATATATCGTCAACCCAGTTCTTGAAAAAGCAATGGATCGTATCTTTATCCTTCACGCTGACCACGAACAAAATGCTTCAACTTCAACCGTACGTACAGCCGCCTCTTCCGGTGCAAACCCATTTGCGTGTATCGCCGCTGGTATTGCTTCTTTATGGGGGCCTGCTCATGGTGGTGCAAACGAAGCCTGCATTAATATGTTGGAAGAAATCGGTACAGTTGATCGTATTCCTGAATTTATTGCCCGAGCAAAAGATAAAAATGATCCATTCCGTTTAATGGGCTTTGGTCATCGTGTTTATAAAAATTATGATCCTCGTGCTAAAGTAATGCGTCAAACCTGCCACGAAGTATTGCAGGAACTGAAAATTGATAATCCATTATTCGATGTAGCAATGGAGCTGGAACGTATTGCTCTTAACGATCCGTACTTTATTGAAAAGAATCTTTATCCAAACGTTGATTTCTATTCAGGTATTATCTTAAAAGCGCTTGGTATTCCAACTTCAATGTTTACCGTAATGTTTGCTTTAGGTCGTACAGTTGGTTGGATTGCACACTGGAAAGAAATGTACAATCAAGGCAATTTCAAAATTGTACGTCCTCGACAAATTTATACCGGTGCAACACAACGTGATTTTGAACCAATGGATAAAAAATAATTTCCTCCGACATTGACTTTCCTTTTTTCCCACATTTTTATTGCTAAAAATGTGGGATTTTTTAATTATTCACTCAATGAGTATTAAAACTAATACTCCTCTAACAAATACCATTTAAACTTTCACGAAAACCTTGACATTGATCACAAAAAAAATAGAATGAACGAACGTTCATTCATACCTTTTAATAGGAGAGAAAACTCATAATGACAGCAGAAAACGAAATGCTTCAGCAGATTTTTCGTGCAACAGAAAAGTTGATTGCTCAATATGGCGTACACCAACTCTCTATGCAAAAAATCGCTAAAGAAGCAGGAATTGCTGCCGGCACTATATATATCTATTTCAAAAGCAAAGAAGAATTATTGCAACGTCTTGCCTTTGATCTTTTCCAACGCTTCCAAACTTGTGTTAATAAAGGAATTAATCCGGATTTACCACTATTTCAACAATATCGTCAAATGTGGTGGAATTTATGGCACTGGTTGCACGCTAATCCTCAAGTCATTTTAACAATGAATCAATATCGCGCTCTACCAGATTTTTACAATATTATCGAAGAGTGCTTGAATATTACGGATGATGCTTGGCATTGTTTAACCGAAAAAGGAAAACAAAGCGGTGAAATTTCCGATCTACATCCAGATATTTTGTTCAGTTTGAGCTTAGAAAGTGCAATCAATATGGCAGAAAAAGATCTTCATTTACGAATGAAAAGTGATGAGCAGGATTTAGAAAAGATTATCCAACATAGCTGGAATGCTATTTTGCCCCTTTCTTAATATGATTTATTTTTTAATACGGAGAAATTTAAATGGCTGAAAATCAGGCTGTAAAGCCTCGTCGTTCAAAACGCTTTATTGTCAAAGTCGTTTTGTTAGTCACACTGTTGATATTTGCGTTGGTGATTGCTGCGCATTTTATTAAAAAAGTGAAAACCAACGAATTCTTAAGCAATATGCCGCCTAACATTATTCCAATTACGGCGGTGAAAATTGAACCTCAAGATTGGATTCCGGTGATTAACAGCACTGCATTGGTGCGACCGAACCAAGGTGCAATGTTGAGTTCACAAGGCACCGGCACTGTTGCCAGCGTCAATATTCAATCCGGGCAACACGTGAAAAAAGGGCAAGTATTGGTTGAGTTGGATAACTCAGTTGAAAAAGCCAATCTGGTTGCGGCGGAAGCAAAACTTCCGGCGGCTAAATTAACTTATAACCGCTACCTTGCTTTGATGAAAACCAATAGCGTTTCAAAAACTGAATTGGATAATGCAAAAGCCACTTATGAAAATTTGGTTGCTACTGTCAATGGTTTAAAAGCAACGATTCAGCGTCGTCAGATTGTTGCACCGTTCGATGGTGAAGCCGGTATCATTAAAGTGAATGTCGGTGAATACGTTACTGCCGGTACTGAAATTGTACGTGTCGAAGATCGTAGCAAAATGAAAGTCAATTTCGGTATTTCGCAAGACGAACTCAGTCAATTACACCTACAACAGCAGGTAAAAGCGGTTAGCGATGTTTATCCTGATGAAACTTTCTCAGCAGTAATCACCGCGATCGAACCGGCTATTAACAAATCCACCGGGTTAGTTGAAGTGGAAGCGACTTTTGAGGGGCAGACCAAATTAATTTCCGGTATGTTCGTTCATCTTAAAGTAGAACGTCAAACCGAAACCAATCAAGTGGTCGTGCCGCAAGTTGCCATCAGCTACAATATGTATGGTGAAACCGCTTATATCCTCGTTCCGCTTACAGAAGAAGATAAAGCGAAACTCGGCGACCAACCGTTGGATAATGTCTATAAAGCACAACAAATCACAGTGCAAACCAAAGACCGTCGCAGTGTTCACGCTCAATTAGCAGCAAACCCTGCGCTCAAAGCCGGCACCTATATCATTACCGGTGGGTTGCAAAATGTCAGTGGCGGCAGTTATGTCAGAGTGGTTGATAAACCGGTGATTGGTGCTACTGAACCAGAAACAAAAACTAATCTTTAAGCATTAGCAAATTAGGAAAAAAGATGAAATTTACCGATCTTTTTATTAAACGCCCGGTGCTTGCCATTTCGATTAGCTTGTTGATTGTCATTCTGGGACTACAAGCAATATCAAAACTGGCTGTTCGGGAATATCCAAAACTCGTTACTACTGTAATTAATATTACAACAGCTTATCCAGGAGCAGATGCAGAACTTGTCGAAGCCTTTATTACTTCAAAAATTGAAGAGGCAGTAGCACAGGCGGATAATATTGACTATATGTCATCCTCCAGCGCTCAGGGTTCATCTAGCATTACAGTGAAAATGAAGTTAAATGCTGATCCAAACGGTGCATTAGCTGATGTATTGGCAAAAGTAAACTCCGTTCGTTCACAACTGCCTTCGGACATTGAAGACCCGACCATTACTTCTTCTACTGGTGGTTCCGGTATTATGTATATCGGCTTCACCTCGAAAGAACTAAATTCCAGTCAGGTAACTGACTATATTGAACGTGTTGTCAAACCGCAATTCTTTACAGTATCCGGTGTGGCAAAAGTGGAAGTTTTCGGCGGTGCTTCTTACGCTTTGCGTATTTGGCTGCAACCTGAAAAAATGGCAGCGCTCGGCTTGTCCGCCAGCGATGTAATGGGAGCATTATCCCAAAATAACGTGCAAACTGCAGCCGGTAGTGCCAATAGCTATTATGTAACTTATAAAAACAAAGTTGATACTACCACAAAATCTGCCGATGAATTACGCAACTTAGTGTTATTCTCTAAAAACGGTAATATCGTAAAACTTGGCGATATTGCTAAAGTTGATATGGATAAAGAAAGTGATAATGCTCGTGCAGCCGCAAATGGTGAAAATGCGGTCGTTTTAGGCATTGAGCCGGCGGCGGATGCTAACCCATTGACAGTGGTAAAAAACATTTATCCACTTTATAACTCTATTAAAGAGAGCTTGCCTAACAGTATCGAAAGCCGTGTACTTTACGATAAAACCATTGCGATTAACGACTCTATCAATGAGGTTATTCACACCATCTTTGAAGCAACCGTAATCGTGCTTGTCGTGATTACAATGTTCTTAGGTTCTTTCCGAGCTATGATTATTCCGGTGGTCACTATTCCGATTTCACTTATCGGGGTAATTATGTTGCTGCAATTCTTTGATTTCTCGATCAACCTGATGACGCTACTGGCGTTGATTCTCGCTATCGGTCTGGTGGTGGATGATGCGATCGTAGTGTTGGAAAATGTCGACCGACATATCAAAGAAGGCGAAACCCCATTCCGTGCGGCAATTATCGGTACACGTGAAATCGCCACTCCGGTTATCTCAATGACTATTGCGCTTTGTGCGGTATATTCACCAATGGCGTTGATGGGCGGAATTACCGGAACGCTGTTTAAAGAGTTCGCCTTAACCCTTGCCGGTGCGGTGTTTATTTCCGGTATTATTGCGTTAACACTGTCACCAATGATGTGCGGTAATATCCTCAAGGCTCACACCAATCCGACCAAACTGGAAATTCGTGTTGAACGTACTTTGAACAGTGTAACTGATCTCTATCAACGTATGTTGGCATTGATGTTGGACAGCCGCAAATTGGTGATTTTCTTTGCAGTATTGATTTTCGCCAGCTTGCCGGTGTTAATGAGCAATCTTTCCAGTGAATTAACCCCGAATGAAGATAAAGGTGCGATTTTAGCATTGGGTACAGCACCATCTAATGCCAATATTGATTATGTACAGGATGCAATGAAACAGTATGAGAAAATCCTTTCAGAAACGCCTGAAGTGGAATTCTCTATGGTGATTTCCGGTGTGCCGAGTACCAACCGTTCATTGGCAATCGCCTGTTTGACCAACTGGAGCAATCGTGATCGCAGCCAAACTGAAATTGCAAATGAGATCAACCAGAAAGCGAAAGCTATCCCTGAAATCAGTGTAAACGGCTTCTCTTTCCCAGAAATTGAAACCGGTGAACAAGGGCCTCCAGTTAGTTTCGTAATCACTTCAGCAGATGATATACATAAGCTCGCTTTAGTGGCTGAAAATGTGTTACAAGCAGCAAAAAAATCAGGCAAATTTATTTATAACAGTCTTGATTTAAAATTCGATACGCCGCAAATGCACATTACTATCGATAAAGAAAAAGCAGGTACTTACGGTATCAGTATGCAGCAGATCAGTAAATTATTGGGAAGTTATCTCGCCGGCGGAACAATCACTCGTGTCGGTATCGATGGACGTTCATATAAAATTATTTCTGAAGTACCACGTGCTGATCGTTTAAATCCGGAAGATTTGAATAACTATTTCGTTACTGCTGCAAACGGTGATTCTGTGCCGCTCGGTAACTTAATCAAAATGGAAATTAACTCTGAGCCGCTTTCTTTAAGCCGTTTCAATCAGTTAAGTTCCGCCGTTATCAGTGCCATTCCAATGCCGACCAGCTCTGTTGGTGATGCAGTAGAGTGGTTTGAAGGTGAAGGGGCTTCTTTGTTGCCAAGCAATTACAGCTATGACTTCAAAGGCGAAGCGCGTCAATTCGTACAAGAGGGTAATGCGCTTGCAGTCACTTTCGTACTGGCGGTACTGATTATCTTCTTAGTACTTTCCATCCAATTCGAATCAATGCGCGATCCGTTGGTCATTATGATCTCCGTACCGTTGGCAATCAGTGGCGCGTTATTGATGTTAAATATTCTGTCGTTATTCGGCATTGCCGGTACAACGCTCAATATTTATTCAGAAGTGGGATTGATTACTTTGGTCGGTTTAATCACCAAACACGGAATCTTGATGTGTGAAGTAGCAAAAGAACAACAATTACTTTTCGGAAAAGATCGTATCGAGGCTATTAGCTATGCGGCGAAAGTACGGTTACGTCCAATTCTAATGACTACAGCTGCGATGATTGCAGGTTTAATTCCTTTGCTTTACGCAAGCGGTGCTGGTGCAGTATCCCGATTTAGTATTGGTATTGTGATCGTATCTGGCTTAGCTATCGGCACATTGTTTACCTTATTTGTATTACCGGTAATTTATACCTTGGTAGCAAGTAAACACAAGCCGTTGCCAGTCTTTGAAGAAAGCGCTTCTTAATTATCCCCTTTAATAAAATAAAAGGTCTGGAGCATTATCCAGACCTTTATCAATAATCTAAAAACAAAAAAGGAACATTTTCATTTAAGATTCAACAACAATTAGAATTGATAGCCAATAGACGTTGATGTACTAAGATCTTTATTACTACCATTCATTCCTGTTGCAAAACTAAATTTTGCTTTCCAACGCCCATCATTACTTAATTTTGATATTCCAATCGCAATAGCACTACGATCACGATAAGTTCCTAAACCGACAGCAATCATACTTTTTCCATCTTTAGTCGCCGAAACTAAACCAGCCATTGCATTGCTAGCTGCAATCCCACTAGCAAGACGATCATCTAATGATTTTATATCGCGATGTAATTGATTAATTTGCTTATCCAAATTTAATTTTCTGCTTTCAAGTTGTTGAATACGATCTTCATGATTTTCTATTACAGTTCTATTCGCATTTATCGCATTAGTATTGTTGGTTATAGCAATTCTATTCGTATTTATCGTATTAGTATTATTTGTTATAGCAGTTTTATTCGCCTCTATCGCACTAGTGTTTTTGGTTATAGCTTTGTTGTTCGCCTCTATCGCCTTTTCTATGACACCAAATATTGTCCTTTTTATAAATTTTTCTCTCTCATATGGATAATTTTCTTCATCTTCATCTTCATCTTCAACTTCTTCAGCGACAAACTTCCTGTACCATTCTGTATTTTGCAAGGAATAAGCTTCGGACGACTCATAATCAATTACTAAGGACTCAGAATCAATGCCAAGTATTTTGTCAATCACATTTAATCTCTCACAAGGAGCACATTCGAATACTTCACCTGTCCCATAAATTTTATAATATTCTCCATTATCATAATATTGTCTATTCCTTTCAGTGTCCTGCCCCCGAATTGGATTGCCATTGTCTTCGGGCATAGCAAAAACATTAAAAGATATTGACAACATCAGTGGTAAATACATAAAAAATGATCTATCTAATTTAATTAACATAGATATTTCCCCTTATTTTAGTTTAGTTACTCACATTTTTTAGACTAACTTATTGCTTATCTTAAGCTTTAATTTCTAAGTTAATTCATAAAAAGACTTTTTGTTATAAGCATTCTACCTAGGGGGGGGGGTAGAAATCAATTAGAAAAAATGATATTTGTGAGCCGCACTCTGTTTTTTTACCTTTTACCGCTCTGTATCGCAAAACACCTCCTTTAGAAGGGAGACAATATCAAAAAAATCCTATCCTCTCCCTATTAAACAGCCCGATTTTTTGGTAAATTTACACCAATTTTTTTCACTGTAAAAAAACAACCCCAATTTAATTACTCAGATAAGCGGAAAATTATGTTTAAAAAAATTCGTGGTCTTTTTTCTAATGACCTCTCTATTGATTTAGGTACAGCTAATACTCTCATTTACGTTAAAGGTCAGGGCATTGTGCTTGATGAACCTTCTGTAGTGGCTATCCGTCAGGATCGCGTCGGTTCTTTAAAAAGTATTGCCGCTGTCGGTCACGAAGCAAAATTGATGATCGGTAGAACACCAAAAAGTATTAGTGCCATTCGCCCTATGAAAGATGGTGTGATTGCCGACTTCTTTGTAACTGAAAAAATGTTGCAATATTTCATTAAGCAAGTTCACCGTAATAACTTTATGCGTCCAAGCCCTCGTGTATTAGTGTGTGTTCCTGCCGGTGCAACTCAGGTAGAACGCCGTGCAATCAAAGAATCCGCCTATGGCGCCGGAGCTCGTGAAGTGCATTTAATTGAAGAACCAATGGCAGCCGCAATCGGTGCCAAACTGCCTGTTTCTGAAGCGACCGGCTCAATGGTCATTGACATCGGCGGCGGTACAACTGAAGTTGCCGTGATTTCATTAAATGGTGTGGTTTATTCCTCTTCTGTTCGTATCGGTGGTGACCGGTTTGATGACTCGATTATCAATTATGTCCGCCGTACTTTCGGTTCATCTATTGGTGAAATCACCGCAGAAAAAATTAAGAAAGAACTTGCTACCGCTTACATTGCCGAAGGTGATGAAATTTTAGAAATGGAAGTGCAAGGTAATAATCTTGCGGAAGGTGCGCCAAGAACCTTTACTTTAAACACTCACGATGTTTTGGAAGCAATTCAACAACCGCTTGACGGTATCGTGCGTGCAGTACGCACTGCTCTTGAGCAATGTCCGCCGGAATTAGCGGCTGATATTTTTGAACGTGGAATGGTGCTTACCGGTGGTGGTGCATTAATGAAAAATATTGATATTCTGTTAGCGAAAGAGTCTGGTGTGCCGGTGATTGTAGCGGATGATCCATTAACTTGCGTAGCGCGCGGTGGTGGCGAAGCGTTAGAGATGATCGACAAACTCGGCGGCGATATTTTCAGCGACGATTAATTTTTAAATCATTCATTTAGCGTGGCTTAGCAATAAGCTACGCTATTTTTAGCTTTCACAGTATGAAACCAATTTTTTCAAAATCCCCTTCTCTTGGTGTTCGATTAGTTTTTGCAACCATATTATCGGTTATTTTAATGTTTTCCGACGGGCAAACACGTAATCTATTGCAGCTCCGCAGTTTATTGGAAACGGCGGTGAGTTGGATCTATTATTTAGCCAATACGCCACGTTCTTTATTGGACGGCGTTTCTGATAATTTGGTGGATACCAACACCTTGCAAATTGAAAACAAAGTCTTAAAAGATCAACTGTTGGAAAAAAATGCCGATCTGTTATTGCTTGATCAATTAAAAGTAGAAAATCAGCGGCTACGTTTATTATTAAATTCACCGCTACGCCACGATGAATATAAAAAAATTGCTGAAGTGCTTACGGCGGAAACCGATCCTTATCGTCAGCAGGTAGTGATTAATCGTGGTGAAAAAGATGGCGCTTATGTCGGACAACCTGTTATTGATGAAAAAGGGGTGGTCGGGCAAATTATCTCTGTCGGACAAAATACCAGTCGCATTTTGCTCATTTCCGATGTAACCCATTCCATTCCGCTACAAGTGCTACGTTCCGATATTCGTGTTATCGCCAGCGGTACCGGTCGTGCAGACGAATTGGTTTTAGATAATGTATCCCGTTCAGCCGACATTGAAAAAGGTGATTTATTAGTCACTTCCGGGTTAGGGCACCGTT
Organism: Gallibacterium genomosp. 1; assembly: GCF_001678575.1. Taxonomy (NCBI): domain Bacteria; kingdom Pseudomonadati; phylum Pseudomonadota; class Gammaproteobacteria; order Pasteurellales; family Pasteurellaceae; genus Gallibacterium; species Gallibacterium genomosp. 1. Next base: position 41,282 of record NZ_JTJP01000026.1, on the reverse strand, counting down.
TTCCGGAGGGCTATCCGGTTGCGATTGTTGAATCGGTATCCCGAGAAGGAAATAATTATTTTGCAACTGTAGTGGCAAAACCACTCGCCTCTTTAGAACGTTTACGCTATTTACTGCTATTATGGCCGACTAATGAAGACATCAAACGTTTACACAATTCTCCTAATCAAATTAAAGAAGTGGTTAAACAGCGGTTATCTTCCTCTCAAGAAAATTACGACCTCAGAAATAGAGCAAACAATGGTGATAATACTGTTCCGTCTTTAGAAAACCGTCAGCTACCGCCTGCTAAAGAAAAAATAGAAGAAGAATAAAAGGAATCTTTATGAAAGCAAATGTGTTATTTCAATGGCTGATGATCGCCTTTACTTTCGTTATCGCTTTTGTATTAGAAATTATGCCTTGGCCGGCAGAATTTAGAGGCTATCGTCCAGCTTGGGTAGTATTAGTATTGCTATATTGGGTAATGGCAATTCCGAATAGAGTCAATATCGGAATCGCCTTTTTAATCGGCTTAGTTTGGGATCTCATTTTAGGCTCTATTTTAGGTATCCATACCTTAGTCTTATCCATTTTTGCTTACCTGATTGCTGTTAACTCTATGATTTTACGCAATCTCTCTTTGTGGCAACAAAGCCTATTGGTCATTCTCTTCGTCTTTCTGATTCGTTGTAGTATCTTCTTGTTGGCACTCTTTTTACACAGTGCCATATTTAATTCTCAAGAATTTATTGGCGCAGTTTTAAGTGGTATTTTATGGCCTTGGTTATTCCTGATCCTAAGAGGATTACGCCGTAAACTGGCACTACGTTAATCAGAGTTAGTTACCGGAGGCAACGCAGTGATAATGGCTTTCACCAGCGTTGCCAACGGAATGGCAAAGAACACGCCCCAAAAGCCCCACAAACCGCCAAAAAAGATAACCGATACAATAATCACCAACGGATGCAGATTAACCGCTTCCGAGAACAGCAACGGCACTAATAAATTACCATCCAAAATTTGGGTAATGGTATAAACCAGCATTAAATAACCGAACGTTGCTGACCAACCGAACTGAAACAGTGCCACCAACGCCAACGGAATCGTCACCAAGACAGCGCCGACATAAGGCACTAACACCGATAAACCAATCGCTACTGCCAGCAATAAAGAGTAATTCAGTTTGAAAATCAGGAAAGTAACATAACTGACCGCTGTTACCACCACAATTTCAACAACCTTGCCGCGAATATAATTGGCAATCTGCTGTTTCATTTCATCCCACACCTGATTTACTAATTGGCGATTTTTAGGCAGAAAACGGCTCACACCGGAAATCAGATAGTTTTTATCTTTCAATAAAAAGAAAACCATCAACGGCACCAAAAAGGCATAGATGCCCAATGTGACCAAGCTGACAATAGAAGTTAAAGAATAACGCAATGCCGATTCACCGAAACCGAGAATTTTCTCACGTAAACCATTGAAAACGGTATCAATCATTGCGTAATCCACATACTCAGGATAATTTTCCGGCAAAGAAAGCACCCATTGATGCAACTGATTGCTCATTGTCGGCAGATCTTTCAATAAGTTTACGGTTTGATTCCAAAGGGTCGGAATCATCACAATAAAGACAAACAGCACTGCAGCGATAAAACCGCCCAGCACCAATGCCAAAGATAATAAATGTGGAAATTTAAATCTTGTCGTCAGATACTGAATCGGTAATTCCAATAGGTATGCCAACACAATCGCAATCAATAACGGTGTGAAAAGATCGCTAAAAAAATAAAATCCGACACAAACTATCAACAACAGACTGAACAGTCCTGCTGCCTGTGGATCACTAAAACGACGTCTATACCACTCTTTAAATACAGCCAACATACCCTACTCCTTAATCAAAAACCCTTAGATTATAAGCAAGTTATTTACTTGAATAAAGGGAGAAACTATACTATGCGCACCTTTTTATTGGCTATATAAGGAAGCACGAATGAGTAAATCAGCAGAAAATCAAACTTACCCTCTCTACCAAAACAGCTGGGTGGTACGCCAGAGCGATCCGGGTGAAGAAGGGGCGAGAAACCATTTATTTGAAACCGTTTATGTACAACTGGATGCACACTATAACGGCACCGCACTTAGCTTTCACTTTAGCCGTAAAGTAGAAGATAAAGTTGAATTTTCTCAACAGTTTGATGATTTAGAAACACTGTTTAAATTCTTAGGCGAATCACTTGATCCAGTTTCTTTAGGTTTGCTAGGGGTAAAAATCGGCGAATTGAATGTCCAATTAGGCAAATAATTTATAAATGGAGTTGCTCTTTAACGAACGGAATAGTTAATTTGCGTTGTGCCTGTAACGAAGCCTTATCTAACTTCTCAAGCACAGAAAAAAGATAGGTTAAATCACGATCCAAACGGTTCAACAAAAATTTTGCCACTTCATCGGGCAATTCCAATCCTTGTTTACGAGCCGCCTGTTGCAAAACAGCGGCTTTTTTATCATCCGAAAGTTCCGCCAGCTGATAAGTTTCCCCCCAGCTTAAACGGGAACGCAAATCGGGCAATTTAATCGGTAACTGTTGCGGCGGCTGATCGGCACTCATCAATAACAAGGTTTTGCCGGTTTCTTTAATGCGATTAAACAGATCAAAAATCGCCACTTCCCATTCATCATTGCCGGCAATCGCCCCCAAATCATCAAGACAGACCAAATCCAGCTCTTCCAACTCTTCTAAAATTTCCGGTGAAAAATAGTGGGTTTTGGTCAAAGGGATATAAATTGCGCTACGTTCCTGTTGCAGAAACAGATTATTAGCGGCTTTCAACACGTGCGTTTTACCGCTGCTTTTCGCTCCCCAAATATAGAAAAAATTTTGTTGCAGATGAGCAAAATTCTCAAACAGCGAATTACATAACAACTGATTGCTGTCTGCATCAAAATTATCAAATGTTTCAGGATCAAATTCGTAAATCGGTAAAATGTATTGATATTGCAAACAAATACCTAAAATAGCCGGCAAAAAATTGGTTATAAGAATAAAGAAAAAAGACGGCTTGAGCAAGCACTCAAACCGCCTGTTTTGATGATTTCACAATTAATTTTCTGTTTTTTGTGCTTTCGGCAAAATTAAGTTTAATAAAATCGCCACAATCGCACAGAGGCTAATTCCTTTTAATGATACTTCACCGAAATTCACAAACATTCCGCCAATACCGAATGTCATTACCACAGAAATAATACAAAGATTGCGAGACTCAGTAACGTCCACTTTACCTCGGATCAAAGTACTCATACCAACCACAGCAATCGAACCGAATACCAACATCATAATTCCCCCCATTACAATAGTTGGAATAGTGGATAAAAATGCACCAACTTTACCACAAAACGAAATTGCAATTGCCCAAACTGCTGCCCACGTCATAATGGTTGGATTGAAATTTTTCGTCAACATTACTGCTCCAGTAACTTCTGCATAAGTGGTATTCGGTGGCCCACCTAAAAACGATGCCACTGAAGTTGCTACACCATCACCAAGCAATGTACGATGTAGTCCCGGTTTTTGTAAGAAGTCTTTTCCGGTTACCGAACTGATCGCCATAATTCCGCCAACGTGTTCAACCGCCGGAGCAATCGCAATCGGTAGCAAATAAAGAATCGCTTCCAACTTAAATTCCGGAGTCGTAATTGTTGGCAAACTGAACCAAGGCGCATCATAAACCGGTTGCAAGTTAATTAAGCCCATAAAAGCACAAACAATATAACCGGCGGCAATACCGAACATAATCGGAATTAATTTCATAATACCTTTAGCAAAAACCGCCACGCATAAGGTTGTCAGCAACGTGATCATTGACACCAAAATCGCCTGATCATAGCTGTAATTACTGTTCTTACCCAATGCCATATCCACAGCAACCGGTGCCAGCCCCATCCCGATAATAATAATCACCGGACCGACCACAATCGGTGGGAAGACCTTCTGCAACGCTTCCACACCTTTCACTTTAACCAATGCACTTAATGCAACATAAACTAACCCTGCACAAGTCAAACCACCGAGTGTAACAGGCAAGCCCCAAGTGGCAATACCGTATTGAATCGGCGCAATAAAGGCAAAAGACGATGCTAAGAAAATCGGCACTTGGCGTTTGGTACATAATTGAAACAACAACGTACCGACACCGGCGGTCAATAATGCGGTATTACTGTCCAAACCGGTAATCAACGGCACCAACACCAATGCACCAAAAGCAACGAACAACATTTGCAGACCGACAAACGCCTGCTTCACTTTGCTTTCAGCAATTTGAGATTGAGTATCTTGACTCATAAAATAGTTTCACCTCTCTGGATAAATTAACTAAAAAAAAGATATTCAATACTACTTAGTACCGAATATCTTATCGCCGGCATCCCCTAAACCAGGAATGATATAACCGTTTTCATTCAAATGATCATCAATGGATGCGGTATAAAGTTCTACATCCGGATGTGCATTCTGTAACGCACGAATACCTTCCGGCGCAGCGACTAACACCAACACTTTGATTTTTGGACATTGCGCCTTTTTCAATAAATCGATAGTTGCAATCATTGAACCGCCGGTCGCCAACATCGGATCGACAATAATCGCTAAACGCTCTTCCATATCCGGCGCCAATTTTTGGAAATAAGGCACAGGTTCTAAAGTTTCTTCGTTGCGATACATTCCGACCACACTGATTCTCGCACTTGGAATATGTTCCAATACGCCTTCCATCATTCCAAGACCGGCACGTAAAATCGGCACAACTGTCACTTTCTTACCTTTAATACGATCCACCTGTACCGGACCGCACCAACCTTCAATCGTTACCACTTCAGTTTCTAAATCGGCGGTTGCTTCATAAGTCAACAAGCTGCCCACTTCTGTAGCCAATTCACGAAATTGTTTAGTACTGACATCAGCCGCTCGCATTAAGCCGAGTTTATGTTTTACAAGCGGATGTTTCACTTCAACGATCTTCATTTTGCTGTCCTCTAAAATTTAAAAAAATCGCACGATTTTATACTTTCACACTGAAAATAGCCAGCGAATAACGGAAAAATATGACAATAACCTAATCTACCTCAAAATATTTCTCCGTTTTCCCCTTGATCAATATCGCAAACGATTGCGTAATCGTGGTACAATCTGCGCCCGAAATCATCTATAAACCCTGCAAAGGAGCAAAAGTGGACAAACAAACTTTAAGTTACAAAGATGCTGGTGTCGATATTAATGCCGGTAATGAATTAGTTGATCGTATCAAACCTCACGTTAAACGCACTCGTCGTCCTGAAGTGATTGGCGGATTGGGCGGTTTTGGCGCATTGTGTGCTATTCCGAGCAAATATAAAGAGCCGATTTTGGTGTCCGGAACAGACGGCGTCGGGACAAAACTGCGTTTAGCGATTGATCTACACAAACATAATTCTATTGGTATTGACTTGGTTGCTATGTGTGTCAATGACTTAATTGTTCAAGGCGCTGAGCCGCTTTTTTTCCTTGATTACTATGCCACTGGCAAATTGGATGTTGATATTGCTAGTGATGTGATCAAAGGTATTGCGGATGGTTGTGAACAATCCGGATGTGCATTAATTGGTGGTGAAACTGCTGAAATGCCGGGAATGTATCACGCTAATGATTATGACCTTGCCGGTTTCTGTGTCGGTGTAGTAGAAAAAAATGAAATTATTGACGGCAGCGAAGTTCGTGTCGGTGATGCATTAATTGCATTAGCCTCTTCCGGTCCGCACTCCAACGGTTACTCCTTGATTCGTAAAATTCTTGAAGTCGCAAAGGTTTCCGCCGCCGAAACTCTTTTAGAGGGCAAACCGTTAGCAGAACATCTGCTCGCTCCAACAAAAATTTATGTGAAATCTATTTTGCAATTAATTAAACGTGTTGATGTACACGCTATTGCTCATCTTACTGGTGGCGGTTTCTGGGAAAACATCCCTAGAGTTTTGCCGGATCACGTTCGTGCCGTTATTAATGAACAGAGTTGGCAATGGCCGGCAATCTTCAAATGGTTACAACAAAACGGTAATGTCGATACTCACGAAATGTATCGCACTTTCAACTGTGGTGTCGGAATGGTGATCGCATTACCGCAAGAAGATGTTGAAACCGCACTTGCTCTACTCGCTCAAACCGGCGAAAAAGCGTGGGTTATCGGGCAAATTGAACATCTTGATGAACAAGACAAAAAACAGCTAATTATCCGCTAATGTCATCAAATAAAAAAAGAATTGCCGTTCTGATTTCAGGCGAAGGACAAACATTACAGGCGATTATCAACGCCTGTAATGCAGGTAAACTTAATGCCGATATTGTTACCGTTATCAGCAATAAAGCAGATGTTTATGGTTTACAACGTGCTAAAAACGCCAATATTCCAACGCATATTTTTTTGCGTAAATCTTATGTCGATAATCAACAAATGGATATGGCGATTGCCGATATTCTTCGCCAATATCAGGTTGATCTGATTGTGCTTGCCGGTTATATGAAAATATTAACCGCTGCTTTCACTCAGCGTTTTGAAGGAAAAATTCTCAATATCCATCCTTCTCTGTTACCTAAATATCCCGGTTTACATACCTATCAACGTGCATTGGAAAATCACGATAGCGAACACGGTTTCAGTATTCATTTTGTCAATGAAGAGATGGACGGCGGACAGGTAGTATTTCAGTGCAAAGTGCCGATTTTGGCGACAGATGATGAAAATTCACTTTGCAATCGAGTCAAACAGTATGAACAGCGTTATTATCCGCAAGTGATTTCTTGGTTTGTCGAGGGTCGTCTTAGCTATCACACCGAAGCCTATTTCGACGATAAACCATTGACTTCACCTATTGTTGAATATCAGGAATAACAGATCACACAGTTGCTAATAATATTTTCTAAGATTATTAGCAACTTTCTAAAAAGGTACTATGACCCCAATCTGTTCAAAACAATTTCTACTGCATAAGCATCGGCGGTAGATACTTCCAATTCAATAGATTCTGCCGATTTTGTGCTGCTCAATTTTACTTGCTCGCCTAAACAAAAATAGTTAATTAACTCAGCATAAGGAATAGAAAAACTTCTCTCTATTGAGGAAAAGACAACTCTTTGATTAGTGATCACCAAGTCACCCCAAGCTTTGGTCGTTTGCGTTTCTTTTTCAAGTCTACCGTTTGTGTACCCCGATCCAACACCGACACCTATTTTTGATTCCGAACCAAGTCCCATACCAATAAAGCCACTTGTTGTATTTCCACGTAATACATAAGAAATATCTTTTCCTATCCATTGCGCAGTGACTTCAAGGTACACCACTTCGCCCGGATTTTTAAAAAAAGAGGCAACACTATAAACGGATTTCAAATCTTTATTACGTAAATTATAATTTCGTGAAAGATCATCCAAAACCCGATAACATTCTGTACTCTCACTTCGTTTTAATTTCACTGCATCAAAAGCATTTTTCAACCGAGAAATGGTAGATGAATTCACAATAAAATAATCCGTAGATTTAACCAGTGATTTACACGCCTCTTCAGCGTATTTTATTCGCTCCCTATCCGATAATAAGGTTAAACCTTGATAATGAAACTTCTTCAGATCATTACGTAATTTTTCATCCATATATGAAGCTTGTCTAAATTGTTTCAGTAACTGAAGAAGTTGATTGCGCAATTCTTGCTTTTTCTGTTCTTCTTTTATTGCATCTTTAATCGATTTCCACCACTTTCTCAAAATACTATTGATCTGAAAAAATACTTTATTTTTCTCTTTATCAGTCATCTTAGTTTGAGATATTGTCTTCTCGACAATAGTGTCTGTTTCCGCCTGTTTCTCTTCTTCAGGTATACTTTTTCTTTTCAAGCCGACTAATATAAAACAGACAATAAAGATTGCCAGTAATATCAACGAACTTTGCTGTTGTTCCGGCTTTTCATTAGGAATAGCAGTGATACCGGCACCGATAAAAAAACCTAATATAGACAAAATAAGAATCTGCCATCTAGCAAAAAATTTATTCCTAAAAATTAATACTTTAGGTCGAATTAAACCAATAACTCCGGCAATAATAAAAAATAAACTTAATAAAACACCGAAAATTTGCATAAATTATCCTTACTCTGCCATATAGCAACATAAAGCATTTTTCTAACACGCTTTATCACCAGAACAATTTAAATAAGCTTAAAATTTTCAGCTATCCCCCAAATTATCGAGAGGATAGCCAAAACTCACTTACCCCTTTTGGCTCAAATGTTTGCGCATTCTTAGGTTGATCATCTCAACACAAACCGAGAAGCCCATAGCGAAATAAATATAACCTTTCGGAATATGGAACGACAAACCTTCGCCAATTAAAGACACACCTATCAAAATTAAGAACGACAATGCCAAAATTTTTAATGTCGGATGTTCTTCTACAAAATCTCCTATCGGTTTTGCCGCAATCATCATCACACCAACCGCCAAAATAATCGCTAAAATCATCACTTCAACATCATTAGCCATTCCCACCGCAGTAATCACTGAATCGAGTGAAAACACAATATCAAGCAATGCAATCTGGATTAAAACACCAATAAAATTCACTGTTTTCACTGGTTTTTCTTCTGTACTGGCACTCTCTTCCATATTATGATGAATTTCCAAAGTACTTTTTACCAATAGGAACAAACCACCAATCAATAAAATCAAATCTCGTCCAGAAATTGCATACCCCATCACGGAAAAAAGCGGTTCGGTTAAACGCATAATCCACGCTAATGAAAGCAATAACAAAATACGTGTTCCCATCGCCAAACCTAACCCTAAAACTCGTCCGGATTGGCGCTGATGTACAGGCAAACGCCCCACCAAAATACTAATAAAAATAATGTTATCAATACCCAATACAATTTCTAACGCCGTTAAGGTAAAAAGAGCAACCCACGCTTCCGGGCTACTGATCCACTCCAACATAAATGCTCCAAATTAAAAGTTAATCAAATTCTCGCCACCTATTTCACTACGACAAGAGGGCAATACTATAAAAGTTAACGATGTGAAAGGGAATAGCCTCTATTTTGAAAATTACGCAAAATATTGGCAGTAAAATTTTTTCGCAAATAAAAACCTAATGGCAACGCATCAATAATCTGTCCCTGTTGTCCGATAGCTTTAGTAATCGCTCGATTATTATTACCTTTCGGACGCAACTGCATTACCTCCCCTATACGCGCATTGATTTTCTTTACATCTCCTAACACAATTAAATCCATTAACTCCTCCCAATCCTGTTTTAACTGCTCCTCTTCTTCTGCACTCGGCTGCCATAAAATCGGCTGTCCAACACGACGCTGAGCCAATGGAATCCCTCGTTCACCCTCAACTGGGATCCACAACACTTTTGACAATTTATAACGCACGTGCGAACACTCCCACACAATGCCATTATTATCTATCAACGGTGCCAAACTTACGAAAGTCGTTTCTAACGGCTCCCCAAAACGATTAATCGGCACAGTCTTCAATTCAATACCGAGATGGGCAAAATCCTGTTCCGGCTTACTGCCAGCAGATGCACCCAAAGCACACTCTATTAAATTACCTACCCAACCTTTATCTCGTTTTAAATCTTGTGGTACGACAATATGTAATTGCTCGGCAATATCAACAAATGTTCTGCCAGCAAGCTGATAAGCTCGTTGCATTAATTGTGATTCCGTAAGTGGGGCGTTCAAGATGACTCCTTAATATTTGATTAAAAAATAAACTCGAGTTTTCCAATTTACTATTTTTTAGGCAATTATTTTTAAGCTAATGATTTATCAGTAAATTTATTTTTCACACTGTTTAAAAAAACAACGCTAATTTAATTATACGCATAATTCCTGCCATTCAATCACAATTTTATCCACAGTTTCTCTGAATAACTCACAATATGGATAAAAAAACAGTATTGATTTTTTTAAATTTAACAGCTTTTTAAAACTTTTATGACCCAAAGATTAATCTTTTGGAAATAGCAATGTGTGATTTTATAAAAAATTAGACAAAATCTCAAAAACTGTCATAGTTAAAATTTTATTTAAAATCAATTAGAAAAAATATACATCCACCACATTTCACAAATTTATCTAAATTTTTCCACAAAGTTATCCACAGAAGTAAGATTTATAACCACTAAATGGAAAGTTATACCCAAGTAAGTGAACAAAATTTCTATTGTTATACAATTTAATGCAAACAGTGCTGATAATTTTTTATGCCAATTTAAAAATTTTTCTTGCTTTTTATTACAACGCCTTATAATTTTTAGAAATTGTTATATTTGTTAATCATTTTGGAAAGGGTGGTGTAATGTTACGAAAGTTTTATTATTGCTTTTTCTTATATAGCTTACCGCTAATGGCTTATGCTGTGGCGTCCGCAGCGACAACGCAACAACCCTTTCCTCAAAACACACTGGAACAGCGGAAAATAGATGCGCAACAGCAACAACGCCAACAACAGCAGCAAAGCAATCGCCAAGCCGACTTTACTCACCATCGTGAAGTAAATGTTGAAACCGCCACCGGCTCAGCACAGCCTTTCCCCGAAGAATCTCCCTGTTTTCCTATCTCCAACATCTATTTTACGACCTTTTCACCACAACAACGTGCCATTGATCAACTCACTGCAGCAGATCTAAACACCGAATTTGATTGGGCATTATGGACAATTTACCGCGCTAAAGATTTGACTTTACCACACTGTTTTGGTGCACAAGGGATTAATGAACTGATTAAACGCTTACAAAATGCCATCATTGCGAAAGGTTATGTCACCACGCGTGTCTTGGCGCAACCGCAGGATTTGCGGCAAGGACGTTTGGTGTTGACGGTGATCCCCGGCAAACTCCGACAGATTGTCGTGCGCGATCACAGTGAAATCGCGAAAGTGCATAAAGGCACCGTCTGGTTTGCCTTGCCGCTGACACAAGGTGATTTGTTGAATATTCGTGACATTGAACAAGGTTTAGAAAACTTAAAACGCCCACCGCACGTTGAAGCGAATATGCAGATTGTGCCGGCTGATGGGGCGCAATCCTTGCCGGGTGAAAGTGATTTGTTGATCGATTTTAAACAAGCCTTTCCCTATCGTTTAGCATTATCTTTGGATGATAGTGGCAGCAAAGCTACCGGTCGATTGCAAGCAGGTGCTACGGTGTCAATTGAAAACTTGCTATCCCTGAATGATATTTTTTATGGCGCATTCACACACAGCATCTCACGTGACAGTGATGACCCGGGGCGACACGGCAGTCACAGCCTCAGCCTTTATTATGCCATTCCTTACAAAACGTGGTTACTCAGCTTTTCATCAACACAAAACCGTTACTACCAAACCGTTTTTGGCGCTTTTACTAATTATGAATATGCCGGTCGCAGTGAAAGCACACAAATTGGACTGTCACGACTTTTATATCGTGACAGCACTCGAAAAACCACGTTTGAAGCCAGCCTTTGGCATCGTGAAAGTGCCAATTTTATTGATAATGCGGAAATTGAGATTCAACGCCGCCGAATGGCAGGCTGGCAATTGGGTTTATCTCATCGTGAGTATGTAGGCAGCGCAACTTTAGACCTTCATTTCCATTATAAACAAGGCACCGGTGCTTACCACTCACGTCCGGCACCGGAAGAACAATTTGGCGAAGGCACTTCCCGACCGACTATTCTGAGTGCTTCACTGGGTTTTCAGCAACCTTTTACCTTAGGTAATCAACCTTTCCAATTCAACAGTTATTGGCAGGCGCAATGGAATAAAACGCCATTGATTTTACAAGATATGTTCAGCTTAGGTGGGCGTTATACCGTACGAGGTTTTGACGGCGAATTAACCTTGTTAGGCGAACGCGGCTGGCTATGGCGAAATGAGTTGGGTTGGAATATCGCTAATAAAGGACACGAACTTTATCTGGCATTAGACGGCGGTCACGTCAGCGGCAACTATACCAAAGAATTGCTTGGCAAAAATTTGGTAGGTGGCGCTATCGGTTTACGTGGCACATTATGGGGCTTGAATTATGATTATTTTATTGGAGTGCCGTTACACAAACCACAAGGTTTTCAAACCTCGCACGTGACCACCGGTTTCAACTTAAATTATTCATTCTAAACGCAGCGTTGGGGAGGCAATGATGAACAAACATCTTTACCGCATTATTTTCAGCAAAACGCAGCAACGTTTGGTCGTCGTTTCTGATATCGCAACCGGTGAAGGCAAAGCCAAAAGTGAGGGGCAACAGGGTTTCACTTTGCTGAATAAACGTCCTCACTGGCGATTAAAACCGATAGCCCTCAGTTTATTGAGTTTATGTGGTTACCTCTTTCTTTCTGTAGCGCAAGCAAATGAATTACAAATCCGCGCAGACAATACGGCACCAAAAAACCAACAACCGATAGTATTACAAACCGCCAACGGCTTGCCGCAAGTTAATATTCAAACGCCAAACGATAAAGGGTTATCGCATAATAAATACCAACAATTTGATGTGGCACAAAAAGGGGCGATTCTCAATAACAGCCGTAAAAATACGCAAACAGAACAAGGCGGCTGGGTACAGGCGAACCCTTACTTGGTGGGTGGTGAAGCGAAAGTCATTTTAAATGAAATTAATGCCAAAAAGCCAAGCCAATTAAAAGGCTATATTGAAGTAGCAGGCAAAAAAGCGGATGTAATTATTGCCAACCCAAGTGGGATTCATTGCGAAGGCTGCGGCATTATTAATGCCGGACGCAGCACGTTAACCACTGGCGAGGTGCAACTTGAAAATGGGCAAGTGAGAGGCTATCGCGTGGAAAAAGGCACGGTCAGCGTTGCCGGTCGAGGCTTAGACAGCAGCCGTCAAGATTACACCGACATTATTGCTAAAGAGGTCAAGATAAATGCCGGTATTTGGGCAAATGAACTCAAAGTGACTACCGGACAAAATCAAGTCTCTGCCAACAATGACAGCATCCAAGTGATCCGTGCCGGCGATGCCTCTCAAACGCAAGGTTATGCGGTCGATGTTGCCGAATTGGGCGGAATGTACGCCAACAACATTCATCTTATCGGCACGGAACACGGCTTAGGCGTGCGCAATGCCGGGCATATTGGTGCGGCTGCAGGTGAGGTGAAAATCAGCAGCGAAGGACAACTTGTCAACACAGGCTATATTGGCGCAAAACAAGACATTCGCCTACAAAGCCGCCAACAAACAGAAAACCAAGCAAACGGCATCCTTTACAGCCAACAAGGCGATCTCAGCGTTACCAGTCATCAAGCAGGGATCACACAACAAGGCAGTTTCATTGCCAAAGGCAAAGCGCAAGGAAAAGGCAATATTACCCTGAAAGCCAAGGAAACGATTAGTCAATCCGGTGAAAGTTTGGCAGAGGGGGATATCCGCTATCGAGCGAAGGATATTGAAACGCATCCTACAGCAAAATTCATCGCCGGAGGCGCCTTTACACATACAGCACAAGGTGAGCAAGTTACTATTCCTTCTTATCACGCTTCGGGGAATACCTTGAAATTTACAGCAGAAGAAACTATTTCCTCTCACGGGAAACACCTTGCCTCTACGCAAATTACCGCTCAAGCGAAACAACTTGACTTCTCGCAAAGCGGACTATTGGCATATCAAGCAGATTTAACCGCAACCCAAAACCATTTAGTCTTAGATCAAGGTCATTTTGAATTAAAGAATACGCTTCATTTAGCTACCCCAACCCATCTTTCCAGTCAGCAAGCGAATTTACAAGCGAACCATATTTTTGCCACTGCCTCTTCACTTGATAACCAACGAGGTACTTGGATTAACCGCGATCAACAACTATTCAGCCTTCACTTACCAAAAGGACTTAATAATGAACAAGGGCAAATGGTGACGCAAGGCAGTTTCAACATCTTCGCTAAAGGGATTAATAATCAGCAAGGTCTGTTTTTTGCTAAAGGAAATTTAACACTAGATAGTCAGCACATTTTGCTCAATAATCAACGAGGTGTGATCAATACTGAGGGGCAACTTGATCTCCAGAGTGGTGAACTTATTAACGATTCAGGGTTGATTCAAAGTGTTGCTGCAATGAATATTAATACCCATCAACAACAGTTAAACAATCAAGCAACGAAGCAATCCTCACGTCAGCTAGGGATCATTTCGTTTGATAAATTAACTGTAAAAACAGGTGAGTTACTCAATCAAAATGGCTTTATTGCAAGTCATCAAGCCCAAAAAATAAATGCCTCTCACATCATAAATTCGAAAGGGGTAATTCAAAGTGATCATACACAGCATTTAATGAGTCAAGGGGCATTCGACAATACACAAGGTGAAATCGTAGCAAGCAACGATTTATTTCTTGATACAGGCGATCTGAATAACGATAACGGTTTGATTGCGACAGAAAAAGGGCGAATGACATTACAGGGACACGGGCAATTTACCAACTGGCAAGGCAATCTTCTTAGCCAAGGTGATGCCACAATTACTGTATTTGGTCTTGATAATGCACAACAAGGGTTAATAAGTAGTTCAGCAAACCTGACCATTGACACCCATCAGGCGTTATTACGCAATGAACAAGGTGTTTTATTTGCCCAACAACGTCTACTTCTCAATAGCGGTGAGCTTAATAATCAGCAAGGTTTGATTCAGGGACAACGTGGCATTATCATTAATACACATCACCACTCGTTGAATAATAAACAAACCCAACATCAAGGGATAACCAGTCAAGGCGACATTTCCTTACACGCCATCACTTCATTAACCAATCAGCAAGGTAATATCAGTGCCAACGGCAATTTGGATATACAAAGTGAACAGGTTGATAACCAACAAGGCAATGTATCAAGCCAACAACTATCGTTAACCGGCGAAACATTAGATAACCGTCAAGGAACGATTCAAACACAACAAAACGCGCACATTACGGCACATCGTGACATTAACAACCAAACTGTCACTGCGCAAGGTTCCGTTATCCAAAGCGGTGCGGCACTCACCTTAATCACAAATCATCTAAATAACCAAGGCACTAAAGCAACGACAACGACACCAACACAAGGCTTATTAGCTCATCAGCTTGCCCTGAACAGTGATCAACTTGATAATCAGCAAGGTGGCATTTATACCACCGCCCTACTTAATGCCAATGTGACACAAGATATCCAGAATCAACAAGGTGAAATCCTCTCTTTAGGTGACGTGAGCCTTCAAGGAGATTCACTCACATTACATAATCAACACGGTATCATTGAAAGCGGGCAAAATCTAAGGTTGGTTCTGCAACAGTTTAATAATGAAGGTAATATTAAAAGTCATCAGGATGCCTTGATTGAGCTACAAAAAGATTTAATCCTTACCCAACCTTTTACTGTCGCTGGCCATTTAGCGATAAAAACAATGGGCGATTTTATTAATCAGACTCAATTAATCACGGGAAAAGGTTTACAGATCACAGCAAAACAGATTGAGAATCCAACAAACAGCGAGTTTACCTCGCCCAATACCCAACTGACTGCAAATTCATTGACCAATCGGGGATTAATTGATGGTACACAAAATGCAATTTATGTGAATACTTTAAATAATCTCGGCACTGGGCGAATTTATGGCGATGTATTAGCGATTCAATCTCATGTATTAAATAATCAACCGGAAAATGACGATAATATTGCCGCCACCATTGCCGCACGACAACAACTTGATCTCGGTGTGGGAACCCTAACAAATCGTGATCATGCGTTGATTTTAAGTTTAGGTAATTTAGCCATTGGTGGAAAATTAGATAAACATCAGCAAGCTACCGGACAAGCTGATTTTGTCGATAATGGCAGTGCCACTATTGAAGCGCAAGGCAATGGAAAAATAGATACTAAACGGTTGTGGAATCACGATTTGCATTTAATTACCGGCGAAGATCATCAAGATCAACGTATCAGCGAATATGCAGTACACAACAAAGGGAAACGCTATTCCAGCCTTGAAGGGTGGTTTAATCGCAATAATAATAATCGGCACGACAAAAACTCTTATTTTAATTTTAATGATGGTCGAGCACGAGTCGGCAATCCAACTTGGGTACAATGGCATTTTAATCGCCATACTGTCACAACGACATTGGAACATCGTGACCCGGCTAAATTGCTGATTGCAGGCGATTTACGTTTAAATGGTGAAGATCTAGTGAACGATGTTTCACAAATTTTGGTGGGTAATCGTATCCGTATGGGTGGGCGAGTATTTAATCAAAATGAAAAAAATCGCAATTTAAAAGGCAATGATGTCCGCTTAGAGAATAAAGATCTGATTGGGGAAATTCACCGCCATGATGAAGGCACTTGGTATACGATGGTAACAAAACGTAAACGTCGTGGTATTCACAAAAAAGTCTGGGCTAAATACGGTGATGATGATAAACCGTTTAGTCGTGATTTACCGGTGGAATATTTTAAATTTCACCTAGTAGAAAACACCATCGGTCAAGCGCAAGCCGTAGCAAGCCAAGCCTCTCAAGTCACTATTGATAAACAGCATCAAGCTTCCACGCTTGCGGAGCAATCATTAAAGGTCGCACCTGTTTCTGCTATTGAGCCACATCAAATATCAACACCGGTGTTACCAAAAATCATCAGTGTTGAAATGAGTCAAGCGGTTGGTCAAGTACGAACTTATCAACCCGACATTCGTTTACCGGAAGTCAGCCTCTATCGTATTAATCCAAAGACGGATAGCCATATCTTAGTTGAAACAGATCCACGCTTTGCCAATAAACGCAAATGGTTAAGCTCCGATTATATGTTTGATGCCTTACGCGCCGAACCACAAACGATGCTTAAACGTTTAGGAGATGGTTATTATGAACAGCGTTTAATTAACGAGCAGATTAACCAACTGACCGGGCAACGCTTCTTAGGCAATTACACTTCGGATTATGAACAATACAAGGCATTAATGGATGCCGGTATTCGTTATGCGAAACAACATCAATTAATGCCGGGAATAACACTTAGTGCGGCTCAAATGAAAGAGCTTACTGAAGATATGGTCTGGCTTGCGCCACAAACCGTCACCTTAAAGGACGGTACTCAAGTTCAAGTGCTTGTGCCACAAGTTTATCTCGTCAAACGTGATGTCGATATTCAACCAACAGGTGCTGTTATTTCAGCAAGGGAAATTGAAATCAATAATGAAGGTGATGTGAAAAATAGTGGCGTCATTGCCGGTCGGGATTTAACCCACATCACAGCACAAAACTTAACAAATAGCGGTGCTATCAGTGCGAAACAACTCAATTTCAATTTAGCAAACCGCTTCTATCAACAAGGCGGTCAACTCTCTGCGGATAATTTGCAAGCTAATGCCGGCTTGATTCAATTTGAAAGCCTGATGAGCGAAGCAAACGCCAATGGCTACGCTGCTTACCGCCAATTAGACCAACAAGCGTTAGTGAAAGTAAAACAGGCTTTACTGTTACGAAGTCAAGGTGATATCGAATTCAACGCGGTTGGGGTGAAAGCAGGCAATGCCTTATTATACGCGGCGGGCAATATCAATATCGGCACCGTTACTGAAAGTGAACGAGCAAATTATGTATCGAATGCCGAAAACTATTGGAAATTCGAACAGAAACGAGAAATCGGCTCGACCTTTGATATTGAAGAAAATGCCGTCTTCAGCGGCAAACAAGGCGTCACTTTACGCGCCGCACAAATAAGCAGCGGCGGTGATTTGCTTGTTCACAGTGAACAGGGTGATATTCAAATACAAACAGGACGCCACCAAGAAACACTCGCTTTTGCAACCAAATACAAAGATAAAAGTCTGCTCAGCACCACCACAACCACAATAAAACACGATCATCGTTATGATTTAGCGCAAGGTTCGAACATTGATGGCAAAAATGTGAGCTTTAACACGAATAATGGCGATCTGACCATTCAGGGCGCTTCCGTTGTTGCGGAAAATGAACTTATTGCTAAAGCTAATAACATTACCATTAAAGAGGCTGAGAACCGTATTTATTCAGAAGATTTTTACAGTGAGCAAAAGTCGGGATTAATGAGTTCAGGCGGTATTGGCTTTAGCATCGGTAGCAAAAAAGAGACCACCGAAAACGACCAAACGAAATATTATGCCAGCGGCAGCCAAGTGGGCAGCCTAAAAGGGAACACGACTCTACTCGCCCAAGATCATTATCGCCAACAAGGCAGTACTGTCTCTTCCCTTGAGGGTGATGTGAATATTGGTTCGAAAAAAGTCGATGTGCTTGCAGCAGACGATAAATACGAAACCCATTACAAACACATTATGGAACAAAAAGGCTTCACCATTGCGGTGAATAGCCCTGTGGTGCAAGCTGTTCAAGGGGCAATGGCGGTAGCAGAACAAGCCAAACAAGTAGGTGAAAGCAAAAATAGCCGAATCAATGCGATGGCAGCAGCGAATACTGCTTGGGCGACGATGCGAGCGGCGGAAAGTGTCGGCAGTGCCTTGTCTTCAGCACAGGCGTTAGCAAATGGCGATATAAAAAATGCCAATGTGAGTGTTTCCCTCACCTATGGCGAGCAAAAGAACGTGCAAACGCAGCATATCCAAGGCAACACCGCCACAAACAGTGCGATTAATGCCGGCGGAAATGTGACCATTACCGCCACCGGCGCAGATAACGCATCAGATATTAATATTGTCGGCTCAGATGTCTCCGGCAAACAAGGCACTCGCTTCCTCGCTGATGATGAAATTAATTTCTTGGCAGCCAAACAAACCCACCAAGAACGCAGCAATAATAAATCAAGCGGTTGGAATGCCGGGGTATCGGCGAGTTACGGTTCAGACGGCTTTGCCTTTGGCGTGACCGCGGGTGGCAATGATGGCAAAGGTTACGGCAATGGCGATGAAACCACGTGGCGCACCAGCCATATTGGTGATAAAGCCAGCGATACCGTAATGGTAAGCGGTGGCAACACTACCGTCAAAGGGGCGCAAGTACTCGGTAAAAGCATTATTAGTGACGTTGAAAATCTCACGATAGCAAGCGTGCCGGACACAATGAGTTATACCGGCAAACAGAAGAATATCAGTGGGCAAGCGACAGTGGGTTATGGTGCTTCTGTTTCAGCTAGTTTCAACCAATCAAAAATAAATGCCGACTATGCCAGCGTGCAAGAACAGTCCGGACTGTTTGCCAGTGATGAGGGCTATCAAGTCAATGTGCGTCAGCATACGGATTTAACCGGTGGCTTAATCACCTCCACTGCTCAAGCGGAAGCAGACGGAAAAAACAGCTTCAGCACAGGGACGCTTTCGCATTCTGATATTGAAAACTACACCAATTATAAAGGTAGTGCGTTTGGTGTAAGTGGTTCTGTGGCAATGAATTTCGACACACCGCTTGGTAAATATGGACAAGCACAAAGCAATAAACAAGCCGTTAATGAACAAGGCGAGAAGCTCTATATTAACAGCCAAGGCAACCCAACCACAGCAAGCCGAGATAGTGCAGGCAATGCAAATAAACCAAAATTAGCAGAAGGACTGGACTCGTTAACCGGCGATGTTTCATTTGGTTTTGGCTATGACAAAGAAAGCCAAGCTAGCATAACAAAAAGTGGAATTAATACCACAACTCTTCATATTCGAGATGAACAAGCTCAACTTGCAAAAACGGGAAAATCGGTTGAGGAGACGCTGAAGGGTATCAAAACGGAAATTACAGCAGAGTTTGCTGAACGGTATTCAGGTAAGTTGAGACAAAATTTTGATAAAGAAAAGGTTCAAAATGAATTGGATTTACAGCGCGATGTGACTCAAAAATTTGATCAAAATCGTCAAGAGATAAAAGAGCGGTTATACTCTATTGGGGATAAACAACGAGAAGAGGCGACTCAAATTCGCAAAACAAATGGTGGCTATGATACTGAGCATTCTATTCAATTAGATCGTGAGGCTACAGAGTTAGATGAAACAGTAAGGTGGTTGGATATGGGATTAGGTATTTTACAAGGCAGTGCTGGTGATACAAAAACAATGTTGGGAATAGTTGCCGGCACACAAGCAGATCGTGCTGTTCGATCGGCAACCGCCCCGAAAGAGATGTGGTATCAAAAATGTTCATCAAGTAATGGCGCTTGTAGTGATAAAGCAAATCGGAGACAAATTTGGTCGCTCAATGATTTGACAGCTGAGGAGCAAGCTAACCTAAGAACAAATGAAAACCTTTTAACCATTTCAAATCCGGGTATTTTTAATGATAGAAACGACTCATTAAAGAATGCGCAAAAACAAAATACATCAGAAACCAACCAAAAAGGTATCGTAGTTGTGATGAATCGCCCTACAGGGCGATATGATGGTGGCTGGATTGTGACCTCTTTAGTATCGGAATTAATGTACGCAGCATATGACAAAGTAAATGATAAATATCTAAAGGCAGCGTTACCGCTAAACAATTCCCAAAAATTAAATCAAGACTTGTACAGACAGGCAGAACAAGCCGGTTACCAAATAGACACAAGTAATCATAGTCGTGGTGGATTAACGGCAAGCATTGCGCTACAAGATATGAATATTTGGAAAGGAGAAACCAATATTCCAATCCGAAAATCACGTTTTTATGGCACAGCGACTAATGTAGAAGCCTATTCCAATCAATTGCAACGTAATGGATATAGCTATACAGCCAAAGATGGCAAAACTTATCAAAGTGGCGCTTATTCAGCGGTACACCAAGCCGATCCGGTTGGTAATAAATGGGGATTAGGTTTATTAGGAAGCAATGAGGTTACAGGTGGAAATTGTTGGATCTGTTATTCGCATAGTAGTTATTTTGCGGAAGTGCCTGATCCAACTTCAAGTACGGAATTATATCAAGATTTTAAACGTATTTGGGGAGCGTTTGATGGAATAAATAATAGAAGCCAACCTAAGTTAGTATTACCAACAAAAATAAAAGATGGAGACTTATATGAGGAAAATGCTTATTAATGTTATTTTATCTTTCTTATTAACCGGATGTTATCCTTGCCGCTTCCTTGATTGGAACTGCAATAATCATGATTCGAAATGGCATAGAGATTCTCGAAAATGTATTAATGAGCAAGTAAGTATAGCAAAGAAAATCTTAGAATATAAATTTGATAGAAAGCTGCATATTTATATAATAAATCAATGTATTGACAATTCTGATTATAAATTTAAAAATAATGATAAATATTTGAATCATTAGCATGAAAATATTATGTTAATCATAGTTATTTTTATAAAACAGATTTTTTGAGAAATAAATTGCCACTAGGTTTATTATGAAGCAATGAGGTTACGGGTGGAAATTGTTGGATCTGTTATTCGCATAGTAGTTATTTTGCGGAAGTGCCTGATCTAATCTTAAATAGAGATCTATATCAAAATTTTAAACATACCTGGGGAGAATTTGATGGAACAAATAATATAAGTCAACCTAAGTTAGTCTTACCAACAAAAGTAAAAGATGGAGACTTATATGAGAAAAATGCTTATTAATGTTATTTTATCTTTCTTATTAACCGGATGTTATCCTTGTGCTTTTTTAGATTGGAATTGCAATCATATACAAGATACAATATGGTATAAGAGATTTGAAAAATGTGATAATGAGCAGACATTTCTTGCACAAAAAAAACTTGGAAATAAATTTAACAAGGAAATTCAAACTTATATAATAAATAGATGCTCTGACAATTATAATCATAATTTTTTAGAATGGAATAGTGACGATATTGTAGTTAACGATCCCTGGTATAAGGCGTCTCTTTTATGCAAGAAAAAACAACAAAAGCAAGCAGAAAAAATATTAAAAGAGAAGTATAATTCAGATATATATATCTAATCAGTGTTTTAGCACTTATGGGAAATATGAATTTATTTTAGACCAAAAGTTTTCCATTCAGAAATGAATAAACTATTTTCCAGACTTGTAAAACCAACTAAATTTCAAAGTGAGAATTTATATGATAAAAGTTCTTTTTAAATTTATAATTATTTTTTATTTTCTATTTCTAGTTGCATAGAACTTATAAATCCTTTTGATAATTGTTTTTTAGATTGGAATAAAAATAGCTGTATAGAACTGGAAAACAAGAAAGAAATAAAGTCTTAGTACATCCTATTATGATGATAAAGGCATGGAAAAAATTAATTCTTTATGAATGTTATAAGCACCGAAATAATAGTTATTTATTTAATTTCTCCTGTCTGAAAAACATAAAAATTAAAATATTAACTTCATTATCGTTAAAATATATTTTAATAATGTCTTATAAACAATATTTACATCCTGACACTAAAATATGTATGGATTAACAGGTGGCTTCCAAGCTATTGATGGAAAAATGTTAGGAAAATATCAGGTTGGTAGTTGGCAAGATATCATAGTTGAATCCTTTGCAGGAACACACGATATGCTCGGTGGGCAAATTTGGGGCTTATACGATGCTGCTGGTAATACTACTAGAGGTAGAGGTTTAGATAACAGTCCTAATAAAAATGATGAAAAAATTTCATCTATTACAGCAATAACAGCAATTCCAGTTTCTGCTCCATTTGCTATGGCAGATTTAATGTCATCTGATTTTGTTGAGGTTTTATATAAACTGGGTGGAAATTAATATGAAAAAATATATGTTTATTTTTCTATTGAATGGGTGTTATTACAATTTTAAGACAGGCTGTTTTTATGCTCCTCAATCAGTTTATTGTGGACGTAAATATAAAAGTGATTTTGATTCTTATCAGAAAAAGGGAGTTACTGATGAGCAAAAAATTATAGATATGAAAAGTTGCCTTGGAAAATATGATAATAATATTGATTATAGAAAATACATCTTTCATGATTTATATGAAAGATACCCCAATGAAAATATAGCACATAAGTTTAGTATGTGTATGAGAAATAAAGGTTATATTTATGATAGGCTATACAGATAATAATGATTTCAGCTCTTGTCTCCGACTATTTGCAATGGCAGATTTAATGTCATCTGATTTTGTTGAAACATTAATGAAAATTGGAGGGCAATAAAGTGAGAATTCTATTTCTTATTATATGCTGTAGTGTATTGTCAAATTGTTATTACTCTGATGGATGTATTTATTCCCCCCAAATGGTTAACTGCTATATAGAAAAAGGGGAAGTATTTCCCCCCATATCTCGTTATCAGAAACCGTATAGTTTAGGAAAAACTGATAGTAATCAACGTTGGAAAGACGTAATTTCTTGTGGTGGCAAATATTTGGATTATGACCAAACAAGTATCCCTTTCAATAAACAAGAAACTTTTCATTATTGTATGCTGGGTAAAGGATATATTCATCTTTCCCCTGCACAATGTGGTTATCAAAATCCAAAATATAATACGGGAAAATGTAATTTATAAATAAAAATAACAGGAATAAATCCATAATGAAGTATATAGTTTTTATTATTTGCTTTTTATTATCAGGATGTTATTTGGCAAATGGTTCTCCAGGTGAAATGAATTTTTGGGTAAAAGATGGCAAAAAAATTTCTTTTGAAGAATATAATGTTTGTGCTAAGAAAGTTTTTCCAAGTCTAGGAGATAGATATATTTATCTTTATAAAAAAAGAACAATTAGGTTGGATTGAATTTTATAAAAATAAAGGCGAAGCTGAAGAATATGATTCTTATTTAAGTATAGCATTTAAGTTTGTCGATAAATGTTTATATGATTCGGGCTATCGTTTTAGACCTCCTTTAATATGGTGTTTAGCTCAAGATGGGAACAATACTAAAATTTGCATAGAAAATATGAAGTATAGAAATTAATATTGTAGGTTCTGATGAGTTAAGTCAAGCGACAGTGGGTTATGGTGCTTCTGTTTCTGCTAGTTTCAACCAATCAAAAATAAATGCCGACTATGCCAGCGTGCAAGAACAGTCCGGACTGTTTGCCGGCGATGAGGGCTATCAAGTTAATGTACGGAAGCATACGGATTTAACCGGTGGCTTAATCACCTCCACTGCACAAGCGGAAACAGACGGAAAAAACAGCTTCAGCACTGGGACGTTGAGCTATTCAGATATTGAAAACCACACCAATTATAGCGGCAGTGCGTTTGGTGTAAGTGGTTCTGTGGCAATGAATTTCAACACACCGCTTGGTAAATATGGACAAGCACAAAGCAATAAACAAGCCGTTAATGAACAAGGCGAGAAGCTCTATATTAACAGCCAAGGCAACTCAACAACGGCAAGCCGAGATAGTGCAGGCAATGCAAATAAACCAAAATTAGCAGAAGGGCTGGACTCGTTAACCGGCGATGTTTCGTTTGGCTTCGGCTCGGATAGTTCAAGTCAATCCAACGTGACAAAAAGCGGGATTAATACGGCGAATATTCATATCCGCAATGAAAAGGCACAACAATCACTGGCAGGAAAATCTGTTGAAGAAACGTTGAAAGGTATCAAAACTGATATTACAGCAGAGTCTGCCGAGCAGAATTCAGGCAAATTAGAAAATCATTTTAATAAAGATGAAATAATTAGAGAAATTCAACTTCAGGTAAAAACAACTAGTAATTTTATTGATAATGCTCAAGAAGCAAAAAATCAGATTATTGATTATTATCAAGAGCCTAAACGTAAAGCTCTAAGACAAGCAATAACAGATTATCATAATGCAAAAGCAGAAGGTAAAACTCAATATGAAAATAAAATAGATGAATTAATCAGAGATATTTACACTCTTGAGCATATTCGTACTGGACTAGATTTAGCAACTGGTTTAATTACGGGAGCACCTAAAGTTATGTCAGCTAAAACATTAATTTCTATTATTGATACAGAGGCAAGAAAAGAGTCTCTTAGGAATTCTCTATTGGCAATACCAATTGAAGATATAAAGGATGGTGGGAAACTATATAGTAATGTTGGGCATAACTCAGGCTCATTTGATGGGATTAAATTAGGGGGTGTAAGAATGAATTATGATGTTATTTGTGGCAAAAATAATGAAAGATGTGAAACAGATGGGAAAGGGAATCTAAAACTGAATGAGCAAGGTCATATTGTTTATAATGCTAAAGACAAATATACAACGGTATCTGATTTATTAAATGATAGAAGTAAATCAGGAAAATTATTTGGAGCAACAGGTGGTTTTCAAGCGATAGAGGGAGAAATGTTTGGTATTAAATATAAACCAGGTTCATTCCTAGACCGTCTAACGGAAACTTATTCTGGTGAGCATGATTTAATTGGGGGACAACTGTTTTTCTATGATGAATTAGGGAATGGAAAAAGAAATTTAACAGAGAGACAACAATTTTGGATTGATCGAGCAGCTGAAGCAGCTGTTATAGGCGTAACGCCAACCACAGTTCCCCATGCTTTACCATTAGAAGCTATGTATTTACTGTTTGGAGTGAGATACAAATGAAAAAATTTATTTTAATACCATTTGTATTATTTCTATCAAGTTGTTCTTATCATTGGGGATGGGGAATTGGATTTGATTATTGTCGAGGTATGCCTTTAGAATTTCCCTGTGATAAAGAAGAAAAATATACAAAAATAGCAAGGCTTCAAAAACCATATAGTATTGGTAAAACTGATTCAAAACAACGATGGGAAGATGTGATTTCCTGTGGAGGAGATAAAAGGGATTCATATTTTATGTTCATTAGATCAGCTACAATTTATGGCACATCAGGACCTCGATGGACAGAGTTTAATGATTGCTTAATGCAAAAAGGTTATATTTGGATTAAAAGTTGTGGACGTAAAAATACTAAAACAGACAAAGGGCTTTGTAATGAATAACAATCAAAGATTATTCGCTAGTTGTACAAGGTGTTGCATTAGCTTCAGAACAACTCGGCGCGGTGCAAAATTATGAAATTTTATCTGCGCGAAAATCACAGGTTGAAGCAGCATTATCAAGCACCACAAATCCGGAAGAAAGTACGAAACTGCACGGTAAAACATTGGTAGAACGGCATTACACATTGCAGTGGCAAATACGGATTGGCATAATCGCCAGTTACATCAGAGTGAAATGAAAATGGATAAAATAAAATGCAAAACATTTTGCTCAAAAACAAAAAATAGACGAAAAAACAACAGTGGCTCGTCTAATCATTCAAGTCGCTCAAGAAGCTAATTACACTTGGAAAAAAATGATTAATACTCATGATGAGGCGGCACAAAATGTAATGGCTGTGGTTGAACAAACCCACCAAGTAGGCGAAAGCAAAAACAACCGCATTAATGCACTGGCAGCGGCGAATACTGCTTGGGCAGCGATGCGAGCGGCGGAAAGTGTCGGCAGTGCCTTGTATTCAGCACAGGCGTTAGCAAATGGCAATATAAAAAATGCCAATGTGAGTGTTTCCCTCACCTATGGCGAGCAAAAGAATGTGCAAACGCAGCATATCCAAGGCAACACCGCTACAAACAGTGCAATTAATGCCGGCGGAAATGTGACCATTACCGCCACCGGCGCAGACAACGCATCAGATATTAATATTGTCGGCTCAGATGTCTCCGGCAAACAAGGCACTCGCTTCCTCGCTGATGATGAAATTAATTTCTTGGCAGCCAAACAAACCCACCAAGAACGCAGCAATAATAAATCAAGCGGCTGGAATGCCGGGGTATCAGCGAGTTACGGTTCTGACGGCTTTGCCTTTGGCGTGACCGCGGGCGGTAATTATGGCAAAGGTTACGGCAATGGCGATGAAACCACGTGGCGCACCAGCCATATTGGTGATAAAGCCAGCAACACCGTGATGGTAAGTGGTGGCAACACTACCGTCAAAGGGGCGCAAGTACTCGGTAAAAGCATTATTAGTGACGTTGAAAATCTCACGATAGCAAGCGTGCAGGACACAATGAGTTATACCGGCAAACAGAAGAATATCAGTGGGCAAGCGACAGTGGGTTATGGTGCTTCTGTTTCAGCTAGTTTCAACCAATCAAAAATAAATGCCGACTATGCCAGCGTGCAAGAACAGTCCGGACTGTTTGCCGGTGATGAGGGCTATCAAGTCAATGTGCGTCAGCATACGGATTTAACCGGTGGCTTAATCACCTCCACTGCTCAAGCGGAAGCAGACGGAAAAAACAGCTTCAGCACTGGGACGCTTTCGCATTCTGATATTCAAAACTATAGCAATTACTCGGCAAGCGGATTTAGTCTAAGTGGCGGAGTAACAATAAGTGGTGGCGATGCACCGCAAGAAATCGGCGGAATGAAGCTGCAACAAGTGGGTGAAAATCATAAAGACGGCAGTTCAAAAGTAGAATATGGTGGTGTAGCAGGCGTGGGCACACAAGGTAATTGGGGAATAGCGAAAGGGTTAGCTACTGCCCTTTTAGGTCAAGTGAATGATAAAGGCAGTGAAAGCAGCATCACCAACAGTGCTATCAACACGAAAAATATCGTCATTCGTGATAACGAGGCACAGCTCGCTTTAACCGGAAAAAGTGCGGCTGAAACAGCACAAGCCATTCAAAAAACTAATCTTCATCAGGCACTTAAAAAACAAGCTGTTGAAACTATTCGTTCAGATTTAGAAAGTGATTTAAACACTGCAACCGAGTTTGTCAATAATACCAATAAAATTGGAGATGAAATCTACTATCGAATTGAGAAAAATGAACAGAATATCTATCTAAAACATAAGAAAGCGTCGGATTGTGACAATATATCGTGTATTAAGACCAGTGAAATTGATGTTGATAGACTGAGCGTACCGCAAACGAAAGAGGAAGCGGAACAACTAGCACGTCTTTATGTTCACGGCATCATGAATCAGTCTGATGAGGATAGAACAATAGGCGCCATTCAATATGGTGGAAAGGAATACTTAAACAATGATACTTTAATTGTACGTAGAGCGTATTCCAGTCTACCAGCAGAACTCACATTTACGATATTTGAACGATTAAGAGGAGGATTGGATATGCCGAGTATTTTTGGTGCATCAAATGCAAGTCGAGACCAAGCTAAAATTTGGGGATTAGTCGATGAATATAATCGTCAGAACCCAACAAACCGAGTAAATTTATCCCCAGTCAATCATAGCTTAGGCGCTTCAGGTACAAAAAATGCGATGAATTGGGCAAAACATGAAGGAATGTCTTTCAAAAATACGACATTAAATGCATATATCGTAGGAACATCCTATCCAATAACCAATGATACGTTAGGCAGCAAATTAACCGGTGGTTTATATGACAAAGGCTACACCGAAACAGCAGCCGGTTTATTCAAAGATGGAAGCGTGGAATATGCTTCAGCACCGAGGGATATTGTTGCAACGGGGATTAATTTACCGTTTGTACCGGGGAGTTTAAGTATTGGGATAGGAAATACCAACACTACAGGAGATAATAGTGTAGGCATTCCGTTATGGGATATGCTAATGGGGAATCATACTAAGGCATATTATCGGGATGAGGAGGCAATTAAATTTATTTCTCCCCAAAAATCCGAAGAAATAATAAATTATCAGAAAAATATTTGGGGGAAAGTAGGTCCAAAAACAGAACGTATAAATTTCAATAGAGAAATTTTTCTTAATAATGAAGCGGGTAAAAAACAATGAAAAAAATTATATTTTTATTTTCTTTATTATTATCAGGATGTTATTTAGCCAACGGGTCTCCTGATCCAACAAATTACTGGGTTAAGGATGGCGAAAAAATACCATTTAAATATTTTAAAAATTGTGATGATTTTGCAAAAGCACAAATGGGAAATCATTACTTTTATTTGGAAAATAAATTTAATAATTCAACTTCTGATAAAAGGGAAGATGATGAGTTTATGAAGCTTTATCGAAAAAAAAATGCTTTAGTTAATCAATGCTTATATGATATAGGATATCGTTTTAGACCTCCTTTAAAATGGTGCTTAGCTCAAGATGGAAATAATACTAGAACTTGCATAGAAAATATGAAGTATAGAAATTAACATTTTAGGGGGGATGTATCGGTTACGGCTTCTCCGCCTCCGCCAGTTATAACCAATCGAAAATAGTACAAGAGTTATATGGTTCTACGGGTGGCTTTCAGGCGATTGAAGGTGGTTGGTATCTACCATCTAATATAACTATACCGTATAAAGTGGGAAGTTTCTCAGATAGATTAGTAGAATCTTTTGCTGGGACACATGATTTGATAGGAGGGCAAATTTGGGGATTCTATAATTCTCAAGGAAATACAATACAGAAAACGGAAACAGAGCAACTCAGAGCAGAAATAACGACAGCTGTTGCTATATCTCTAGCAGTGCCTTTCGCAATGGCAGATTTAATATCATCAGATCTTCTACAGTAGAGCTAGTGCATATGCTGCCTGACATTTACAACAAATTCAGTTAAAATTAAAAAATTTTTGAAGATACTATAATCATAAAGGCAGGTAAAATGTCAGCAGTTGGAAGAATCCATTCTTTTGAGTCATGCGGTACGGTTGATGGCCCGGGAATCCGTTTTATTTTATTCACTCAGGGCTGTTTAATGCGCTGTAAATATTGTCATAATCGTGACACTTGGGATTTACATAGCGGTAAGGAAATTACTGTTGAAGAATTAATGAAAGAAGTGGTGACCTATCGCCACTTTATGAATGCCTCTGGAGGTGGTGTGACCGCTTCTGGTGGGGAAGCTATTTTGCAGCCAGAATTTATTCGAGACTGGTTCCGTGCCTGCAAAAAAGAGGATATTCACACTTGTTTGGATACTAACGGTTTTGTGCGTCATTATAATCAGGTGATCGATGAATTGCTTGATGTAACTGACCTTGTTCTGTTGGATTTAAAACAGCTTGATGACAGTATTCATCAAGATTTGATTGGTGTATCCAATAAACGCACTTTAGAATTTGCTAAATATCTGCAAAAACGTAATCAAAAAACTTGGATTCGCTATGTTGTCGTGCCGGGTTACACCGATGATGAACACTCGGTGCAGTTATTGGGCGAATTTATTAAAGATATGAAGAATATCGAAAAAGTCGAACTGCTCCCTTATCACCAGTTGGGTAAACATAAATGGGAAACGCTCGGCTTAAAATATGAATTGGAAGATGTTAAGCCGCCAACAAAAGAGTCATTGGAAAAAATTAAGGCTCAGTTGGAACAATTCGGCTTAACCGTAAAATATTAAATTAATTTACCGAAGGAGGTAACAATGGCGGTTTTGGTTACAGGCGGTGCCGGTTATATCGGCTCGCACACTGTTGTCGAACTACTCAATGCCAATCGTGAAGTGGTGGTATTGGATAATCTTTCCAACTCCTCTGCTAAATCTTTGGATCGTGTTAAACAGATCACCGGCAAAGCGGTAACATTTTATCAAGGCGATGTGTTGGATCGTGCCTTATTAAAACGCATTTTTACCGACCATAAAATTGAATCCGTGATCCATTTTGCCGGCTTAAAAGCGGTAGGCGAAAGCGTGGTGAAACCGATTGAGTATTATCGTAATAATGTCGAAGGTTCTTTGACTCTACTTGATGAAATGCGTCAAGCTAATGTTTTCAATTTTGTATTCAGTTCATCAGCCACTGTTTATGGTGATCCGGAAATTATCCCTATTACAGAACAATGCAATGTTGGAGGCACAACCAATCCTTACGGCACATCAAAATTTATGGTGGAACGTATCATTATGGATGTGGTGAAAGCCATTCCACAATTCAGTATGACCATCTTGCGTTATTTCAATCCGGTCGGTGCGCACGAAAGCGGTTTGATCGGTGAAGATCCGAACGGTATTCCAAATAATCTACTGCCGTATATCAGCCAGGTGGCAATCGGTAAATTACAACAACTTTCCGTCTTTGGCAGCGACTACCCGACCCACGACGGCACCGGTGTGCGTGATTATATCCACGTGGTCGATTTAGCCATCGGACATCTTAAAGCGTTGGATCGTCACGAAAATGATGCCGGTCTGCATATCTACAATTTAGGCACAGGCACCGGTTATTCTGTATTGGATATGGTGCACGCCTTTGAAAAAGTGAATAACATCAAGATTCCATATCGTCTAACCGAACGCCGTGCGGGCGATATTGCCGTCTGTTATTCCGATCCGTCATTGGCATTAAAAGAACTGGGTTGGAAAACCGAGCGTGATTTGGAACAGATGATGCGCGACACTTGGAATTGGCAAAAAAATAATCCGAACGGATATAAAGATTAATCAGGAACCACCTATGCCGGTAAATACCTCCGTTTCCAAGCAAATTTTTAGCCGTAATATGCTTATTTGTGTATTTACCGGTTTTAGTTCCGGTTTACCGCTCTATATTTTAGTCAGCCTGATTCCCTACTGGCTGCGCAGCGAACAGGTCGATCTAAAAACGATCGGTCTGTTCACCTTAATCAACTTACCCTACACTTGGAAATTTTTGTGGTCGCCACTGCTCGACCGTTACGCCTTACCGCTGTTAGGTCGGCGGCGAGGTTGGATTTTTCTGTTTCAATTACTGTTGCTGTTTACTCTGCTGACATTTGCTTGGCTGACACCGCAACAAGATTTAACAATGATAGCCGCACTTTCCACCATTGTGGCTTTCTTCTCTGCAACGCAAGATATTGTTCTGGATGCCTATCGACGTGAAATTTTAAGCGACAATGAACTGGGGCTAGGGAACTCGATTCACGTTAATGCCTATCGTCTTGCCGGATTAGTGCCAGCCTCGCTCTCGATCTTTTTAAGTGCTTATTACAGCTGGCACAGCGTCTTTATTATCACCGCTCTTTTTATGCTGCCCGGTTTACTGGCAACACTCTTTATCGCTCGTGAACCGCTCCTGAAAGCAGCACCGCCGAAAACCTTAAAACAGACCGTGATCGAACCTTTTACCGAATTTTACCAACGCAAAGGTGCAAAACAGCTGATTTTAGTGTTGTCGTTTATGTGCCTGTATAAACTCGGCGACACAATGGCAACCGCATTACTGACCCCTTTTTATATCGATATGGGATACAGCAGTTTGGATATTGCGCTCATCGCCAAAAACGCCGGTTTATGGCCAATGTTGATCGCCAGTATTGTCGGCGGTATTTTGATGTTAAAAATCGGCATCAATAAAGCGTTATGGTGGTTCGGGCTGGTGCAAATTCTCACCATTTTAGGCTTCGCTTGGTTGGCGCATTTCGGACAATTCCAACAAGTCGGACATTTTGAACTGTTCGCGTTAGCGTTGGTGGTCGGCGGCGAATATATCGGTATCGGCTTGGGTACTGCCGCCTTTGTTGCCTTTATGGCAAGAGAAACCAATCCGCTTTATACCGCCACCCAATTAGCCTTATTCACCAGTTTAGCGGCACTGCCCCGCACATTATTGGGCTCAAGCGCAGGTTGGCTGATTGAGCAATTAGGTTATTATCATTTTTATCTACTCTGTTTCGTGTTGGCGATTCCAGGGATGTTATGCTTGCTTTGGGTTGCTCCTTACAAAGCAACAACAACTGAGCAATAAATTTTTAATTTAGCTTGTGTTTACTACCACATACAGGTAAGGTATTCACATTTTTGAACGACAAGAGGTATCTATGAAAATTATTCTTTTAGGCGCACCGGGCGCAGGCAAAGGCACACAAGCCCAATTTATTATGAATAAATACGGTATTCCACAAATATCAACCGGCGATATGTTGCGTGCCGCAATCAAAGCCGGTTCTGATTTAGGCAAACAAGCAAAAGTGTTAATGGATGCCGGTAAATTAGTGCCGGATGATTTAATCATCGCATTGGTTAAAGATCGTGTTGCACAACCTGATTGCGCAAAAGGTTTCTTATTAGACGGCTTCCCACGCACTATTCCACAAGCGGACGCTTTAAAAGCTGCCGGTATTGCGATCGACTTCGTATTGGAGTTTGATGTGCCGGATGAAGTGATTGTGGAACGTATGAGCGGTCGCCGTGTACACCAACCGTCCGGACGCAGCTACCACATTGTTTACAATCCGCCTAAAGTGGAAGGTAAAGATGACGTTACCGGCGAAGATTTAATTATCCGTGCCGATGACAAACCTGAAACTGTATTGGATCGTTTAAAAGTTTATCACTCAACAACACAACCATTAGTTGATTACTATAAAAAAGAAGCGGATGCCGGTAAAACTGCCTATTTCCGTCTTGACGGCACCTTAACCGTTGACGCTGTCAGTGCAAAATTGGCAGAAATTTTAGGTTAATTTCCTTTCAATTGGTTTCGCAACGAAACATAAAATAATGGCAACGTGTGCTGATCAATTTCATCAGCACACTTTTTTTACTCACAATGAGCTAACTCCTCGTTGCTATATTAACCCGACAAGTGAGGTAAAAATGGAGGGATTTCTAGCATCCATATCATTTTCTATCGGCGTCACCTTGCCCAATATTTTAATGCTGTTTTTAGGAATCTATCTGCGCCGTATCGGAATGATCAACGATCAATTCAGCCAACAGGGATCAAAATTAGTTTTCAACATCACCTTGCCGGCACTGCTCTTCCTCAGCATTGTGCAACATCCGACCGATTATGCCGCACAGCTCAAAATGGTGTCTGTCGGTTATCTCGGCTGTATCATTATTTTCTTACTGTCTGAATTTTACGCCGCCAAATATATTGAAGATAAACGTGAACGCGGCACCTTTGTACAAGGCGTTTTTCGTGGCAACAGCGGCATTATCGGCTTATCGCTCTGTGCCAATGCCTACGGTTCCGCCGGCATCGCCACCGCATCGGTTTATACGGCGGTCATCACCATTTTATACAATATTTTAGCTGTGATTACCCTAAGCCGTTCACTTGCTGCCAACGGCAAACCGAACCTTATGCACATCTTGCGCCAAATTGCGAAAAATCCATTGGTCATTTCGATTGTGTTGGCATTACTCATCAGCAAACTCGGTTTCACTATTCCTAAACCGCTGATCAGCACCGGCGATTATCTTTCCCGAATGACATTACCGTTGGCACTGCTCTGCACCGGCGCCAGCTTGGATTTAAAAGGAATGGATACCTCTTCAAAAATCGCTTTTCAATCCAGTATCGGGCGCATCTTTTTTGCACCGTTAGTGATGGTGGTTTTCGCACGAGTGTTTAATTTAGACAACATCAGTTTAGGCGTGATTTTCTTAATGAGCGCCACACCGGTTGCCGTCGCCAGTTACCCAATGGTGCGGAGTATGGGCGGCAATGCCAAAACCGCCGCTAATATTGTTGGCATCACCACCATTAGCGCGATTGTGAGTTCTGCCATTGGGATTGTGATTTTGAAGCAGTTGAATTGGATGTAATTTTTTGGTTTCGACCAAATGTAGATTTTATTTTTTACTTAATGATATTGATAGTGGTAAAAATGATAAAACAACTGCTCATATCGTTTATGAAACATCGGTGTAAAATTTAAAAACAGCGTAATAGAAAAGTATTACCGAAAAAAATCAAAGGCTTGAAAACGAAGTGTTCTAATCAGTATTTCACATATCTGATAATAAATAGTAAAAGTCACTATAAATTTGAGTAAAACACTGAATACGGATAAAGGTGAAAATATCTGTTATTGATTATGTTTGCTAATTGCTGAAAATTGGATAAAAAGATAATTTTGCTCATCTTTTTAGCTGTTTATTTTCAAATGATTCTGCTTTAAGCAAAGTTACTTTCTGAAAAATCAAAAAATGCCACCTTTCTAAAATGGCAAAAAATTCGCCATTAAGACATTTTTGTTGCAAGAAATTGTCGTAAATTTTGCTCTTTAGCTTATCAATTCATCAATTAAACTAAATTTCATAAAAAGAGGTTGACGAGATCTCTCAACGATATTATTATGCGCACCACAAATGCGGAGCGGTAGTTCAGCTGGTTAGAATACCTGCCTGTCACGCAGGGGGTCGCGGGTTCGAGTCCCGTCCGTTCCGCCATTTAGTTTAGTCATTTTTTTGCGGAGCGGTAGTTCAGCTGGTTAGAATACCTGCCTGTCACGCAGGGGGTCGCGGGTTCGAGTCCCGTCCGTTCCGCCATCTTCAACACTTAAACTTATAATTTTCCAGGCATAGTAGACAAAAGTGTTGGTAAAAAGTGGGCTAAAGCCTTATAGTACACGGTATTATGTAGCAGTTGCACAAAACCAAAACTTGAATAATTAACCGTTGAAAAGAAAGCCTTTAGTTTGATGATAAGTTAAAGGCTTTCTGATTTAAAGGATATTGAAAAATATAACTCACTTAAAAAGAAACATCGTCATCGAAATCCCAAACAGGATTTTCCATTTCAGTAGAAGATGTCTTTTTAGATGTTTTTTTACTGACAGAATCTTTTTCCCATAACAAATCTTCCATTACTGGTGGATAGGCAACATTTGCCCTTGCTACAAAATCCGATTGGGTGAGATATTTTCTGATTCGAACCAAGCATCGTAGATTACGTTCATCTTCTGCAAAACTCACTTCAATATCTGAGATATTTGGACTTTCATCGCTCTCTGATTCAGAGAGGTTAATTCCAAACACAGCAAGCACAACTTGATTATCCGCAATTTCATACGCCCCATAAAAAGTAAAGAAATCCGAAGGTAGTCGTTCAACATGTTTCGCCATTGAGCTTAAGTCACTAAATAAAGACATGTAATTACGCTCAAAGCTCACGTTAGAATAAAGCAAAGCAATCCCTTGCATAAACGCTTGAAACTGCTCGTAAGACATTTTTGTTAGGTCTGTATTGATTCTTTTTTCAGTCATTTGTATTCCTTTTTGTTGCAGTAAAAATAGTGGCTATTTCAGGTTTTTATACCGTTGCCAAAAATCATCGTGAATATCTCTTGCTGATGGATGTAACAGTATTCTAGGAAAGAGAGCGAACGTTGGCATTAAGGACAATGAATCAAGTTGGGCTTGATTAATAACCTTCGTTTTGAGATAACTAAAGCGATACACAGCACTAATAAACAGTACCGTTACATCAAGAGATATAAAAAAGGTATTTACATCAGCAATAAACTGAATACTCTCCACACTAGGGTAGAAATATTCTAACCCTTTGCTCACAAGCAAAATAATCAAGACTGAAAGCATATAGTGGATAATCAGCAATCGTCTTAATCGCTGATAGATAAAGCTAATCCCTAACATATAAATAAAAAGAAATATCTCCATATTAATTTCCTTATTAGGCTGCATTTAGGTAGTGTGAATCGTTTGAAGCTGTCAGGCTTGCTACGCCAAACAATGCTTCGGCTTTTTTGTTACCTTGCCAGTACCCTGTAAAATCTCGTGATGGCAAGGTGTTTAAGCAACATTTTAGTAATTGCTCAAATTTCTCTTTTACACTTTTTCGGCGATTATCTTCTCGCCACGCTATTTCATTGGCATAGAACATCAGATATTTATTGTTCATTTTGTGGTAGATACCTGTAATTGCGCGCCGTAACCGTGCAAAAAAGGATTCGGCAAGGTTATTCGTGATACCGTCAATCGAGCAGTATTCCAGTGAATGGTTTACTCGCCATAAATCATAATGAAAGGCGAGACTGTCATAAGCAGGGTTTTCGTCAGCATGAATGGTGCTGTTCGGCTTGACTAAGCGTTGCGTTAAATCAAGTATATCTTGCGTATTTTCCTCTTTAATTAGGGCGACAATACTTCTATCAGCCCCTTTCATCACGGTTTGATTCGCCGCATGTTGGCGGAATACCAATACACAAGACTTATCCACACGCTGATAGTGTTTCTTCCGTCTATCAATACGTTTATGACAGAAATTTTTAGGGCGAATGTAGTAATTCACATAAGCACCGTCGATATGTACTTCACCATTTAACAGCGTTAAATCTTTGGCTTTTTCTAAACTTTCCCTAAATTTATGCAACAGTACCCATGCCGTTTTATATTGCACGTTGAGCTTATGTGATAACGTAATAGCGGATAATCCCTTGCTTTCAGTCACAAAATAGAAAATTGCCAATACAATTTTACGCAAGGAAAGTTTTGCACCTTGAAAAATTGCGCCTGCTGTAATAGAAAAACGATGCTGGCAATGTTTGCACTGCCATTGTTTACGAGTAGAAATGAAATAGGCGTGGTGGCGAGTATGGCAATGCGGACAAATAACATCATTCATTTCATCTACATTACCCCAACGAGCTTGTTTCAATAGCTGAAAAATCTCGGTATCAGACAAACTCGCCAAGCTATCTACAGATAGCTGGCGTGCTGCCGCTGATAACCGAAAATGTTGTGCCATAGAAACAAAAATCCCTTCATTAAAACTCCGAAATCTCCAAGCCTTTTTAGGCTTAAAAAACAAAGTCATAATGAAGGGACTATTCTCTGTGAGCAAAAAGGTATAATAAATACTAGTATTTGTCAAGCACTTTCTTTTGTCAAGTGTTTTTTGAATTTTTTTGTGTTTTTGAATGTGACCAGTTCAAAAAAGGTCTTAGTTCTGTCAAGAGAAATTTTTCGATAAGTTTAATTGCTGATATTTTAAACACATTGAGTGATTATCTTAAGTGGCTTATTCTATAATTTAGACGTACTACTTTGGAGGATTTTATCAGGATTTTCCCGACGGTTGGCTTTTAAAAGTTGCAAGGCTTCGTCTTCACTTAAACGAAAGATTTGTTTGAGATTTAAATTTTTAGATTTGCTTGAAAGCAGATAATGCTGCGCCATAAGTATTCCTTGTGTGTACAAGGTACTCAAAGCCAAACGCTAGACATAAAAAATAGCCCACCTGAATTTCAGGTCGGCTCAAAGCGTTTATGCCTCGAATACCGTTACCCACAAGGAACTTGTGGAAGGCTCATTTAAAATGAGTGAAATTGCGATTGTTAAAACAGGAAATTTACAAGATGAAATTTTCTGCCACCTAAACATTCGCTACACACCTGTTAATGTGTATTAATTGGTGATTGAATAAAATTGTATTCTTTGACTAATTATATAATTTAGTAGATTCTCGTCCTTTAGTAAATTCAAGACATTAAAAACTAATTTCAGTAGATAAAAGCTCACTAACTTTATCATTTAATTGTTTTTTTATTTCTAATATATTCAAATGCTTTTTGGAAACCTCTCTCATTTCATCTAAACAATAGTCACCATTACTATCTATAGGTATTGAAATCTTAACATTATCGATCATTCGTGGTGTTAATTTTGAAAACTCATTTTTATTATTAATGCCTTTTCTACCTTTTGATAGATTTCTTAATATTGGCTCTAAAATATATACAACGTAATCTAAATCGATATCAAATGTTTTAGGTGTTAAAATTACTCTATCTGCATTTATAGAAAAACACCCCTCTATTATTTTTGTAACTCCAGCAATACCATTTATTGATATTGAAACATAACGACCATCATAGTCGTAAGTATTCATATACCCTAAAGGCTCATCATTTGCGGCAGAATAAATAGGGTATTCCCCTGCATTTTGCTTACAATAATTCTTTGTATATAGACTATTTCCTCTAGTTACATAAAAAAGTTTATGGATGGGTTCATTTATATAATTATATTTATCAGAATGAGGTATTTTCACATCAATTCTATTGATATAATTTTGTCTATCTTCAAGCTCTTTCTTTTTAATCTCTATAGACTTATATTTACTAATAATTAGATTTTGTGATTCAATATCGTAGTTCCCATTATCATCAATAGGAACTTCAATTAATAATCCTTTAATATTTCTCCACGATAATGATGGGACATCACCTTTCTTTTTATGGAGAAAAAATATTGGTTGAAGAATATATTTAAAATACTCTAATACCAAATTTTCAACTTTAGGTATTAGAATTGCTCTATGTCCCCCAACATTATGTTTACCATGTAATACTTTCAAAGTACCTGCGTATTCCCCATCTGTTGAATATGTTAAGTTTTCACAGTCATAATCATAAGAATCAATAAATCCAAAATGCCCAATTGTTGTTCCAGTGAAAACTTCGTAATCACCACTATGCTGATTACAATATGTTTTAGTATATTTGCTATTTCCTCTTTTACAATCAAATAGTTTTTCTAGCGTTATACTTTTATAGTTTAATTTAGCCATTCAATTTCTTCCTTAAAATCTTTTAGAGTTGAGATCATATCTGATAATAGATCTTGAAACTCTGTAGGACTTACAAAAGTTTTAGCTTTTTTTAAACCAATTTCAACTTTTTCTTCTTCTGTCCACCAATTTTCGATTATCCAAGACTTGTCAGGGTCAAACTCATCAATTGGTATCAATTTTAGTTTACGATCATCTTCAATATAAGATTTAATTGGCTCAATAAGCTCTTTTTTATTAAAGTTTTTAAAAAAGTTATATTTTATAGCGGCTTCTTTTAAGTCATTATCGTCTATATCAAACCTATAAGAATCTAGACTTTCACCAATAGAGTTAGCTATATATGTAAAAACTGGATAATCTTGTTTTGCATGTTCATTTATTTCTTGATGTGTTTTCTTTCTTATAGTAAGAATATATGTTTTTTTAGGTGTATTAAAGAATGCACCAACAGGTAGTGAAATAATATTTTCTATAAAGAAATTATTTAACATATATTTCTTTAGATTATGATTTATATAATTAGAGAATATTCCATCCGGTAATACAACTGATGCGACCCCGTTATGTGATAAAGACTTCATTATCCATTCTAAAAATAAACTTTCAACTCCTCCTCCGTTTAATTTATATTTATCAGTCTCTTTAGCTGAATCCATCATTGGTTTGGACTGAAAATATGGAGGGTTTGCTAATATTAGATCGTATTTATTTTCTTCAAGATTTGATAAAGTACCTAACATAGTTTTATGTAAATTAAAAGTTTTGTTCAATAATTCATTAGCAATATTTTTAACATCTTGTAATGAGTTATTATCTTGAAATAGTTGCGAAAAATAAATAAGCATGTTGGCTTTAGCTAAAATAATAGTTAAATCATCTTTATCTGACATCATTTTATCAAAGCCATAAAGTTCTATCTTACTTTTCAGTTCACCATCATGATAACTGTAAAGATCTTGTATTTTTGTTTCAACAGCTTCGAGAAGAAACTTTCCAACACCACAA
This sequence comes from Gallibacterium genomosp. 1, assembly GCF_001678575.1. Lineage (NCBI taxonomy): Bacteria > Pseudomonadati > Pseudomonadota > Gammaproteobacteria > Pasteurellales > Pasteurellaceae > Gallibacterium > Gallibacterium genomosp. 1. The sequence continues at coordinate 1,152 of NZ_JTJP01000026.1, read as the reverse complement.
GCAGGATCACAGATTTTCATACCTTCCTTTATATCGACCATTGAAACCATTTCATTAACAATCTTTAATGGAGTAAAAAACTGCCCCATATTAGAAGTTTCATTTGAATTTTTCATAAATGTTTCAAATAGTTTTGATTTAAAGTCATTTGATATCCTTAAAAATTTCCCATTATTTTTTTCATAGCGTTCAAATTCTTCAATAACTTGTTTAAATATTTTATCAGTATCATCAATACTGATGTATTCATTATAATCACCTCGTTCAACATGAAATACTTGTCCATTAATAATACTGGTCCCATCCTCACCTTCTGGAAACAAAGTTTTCATAGTCTCCCTTGCTCCATCAATATATTTTCCTAAAACATCAGCATCAGTTGTAACTGGATTCTCTCTTTTATATTCATTAGAGTACATTTTAGATATATAAGAAAAAGAGTTTTCTCCTTTTAATACACCAATATCAGACAAGTATTTAAATAAGAATAATTCAACAAATGTATAGAGTGACTTCTTTGATGATGCAAATGTTAGGTTAACTAAAATTCTATTTATCTTTACTGCTAAATCGGTTGGATCTAACTCTTCCTTTTTTAATATCTTATCATTATCATTACTAATAGATTGGCTAATATCATTTATTAATTTAGCTATTTGTTTGGCGTTTTCTTTTGGCTTTATTTGTAAATCAACGATATTCCCATCTTCATCTAATATAGGATTACCAGTATTTGGGTTAACCCAAATAAATCTATCTCCATCATTTACTACATAAATCAGAGCATTAACAGCTTTAGCTACATCAATTTCTTGATTTATTGCATTTGATATGTCTTTATTTGTTTTGAATTTATTAGGATGCTTTTGTTCACAATATATAACGATATTTTTATGGTTATCAATAATCAATACATCAGGTTTTTTTCTTAATAAATTTCTACTTATTGAAAATTTTTTTATGTATTTTGACTTCATTAAGCTTGAGATCGTAGTTGAACCTAAGCTAAAACATTCATATTTATCAAGAATATGAACGCTATGAGAAAACAATTCATTTTGTATTAGTTGCTCAGATTTCATTAACAACCTCCCAAAATAAATTTGCAAGGTTGATATTTAGGGAATAAGCTATTTGTAGGCTTGTAGGCTT